>JBDUCS010000189.1:0-7789 GCA_040003335.1 Gemmatimonadaceae bacterium
AGCGCCGTCGCGCGCGAGGGGCAGTGGCCCGACCGCGCGTCCGCCAACATTCCGCTCCTCTACGCGATCACGGGCCAGGAGCTGGCGCTGGCGCTCGCCTCGCAGGGCGACAGCGCGAACGCGGCGCGGATCATGGGCACGGTCGCCGACATCGCTCGGGCGGCCCGGCTCGGCGGCCCATCGCGCTGAGCGTGGGATCGGAGTTTGCTATGCTGTGAGGAATTCTCACTGGAGCGACGCATGGCGACGTGTGAAGTGTGTGGCAACGACTACTACCTGTCGTTCGAGGTCATCACCGCGGGCAGCCGCCACGTCTTCGACTCGTTCGAATGCGCGATCCACAAGCTGGCGCCGGTATGCGCACACTGTGGCTGCAAGATCATCGGCCACGGCATCGAGGCGCAGAAGACTTTTTACTGTTGCGCGAGCTGCGCGACGAACGCCGGCGTGAAGGGAGCGGTCGATCACGTCTAGCGCTCCATTGCGCGAAACGCTCGAGCGCGCCGCCAGCGGGCTCGTCTACTCCAGCGAGTCCGACGAGCCGTTCACGTACTTCGCGCTCGACGATGCCGGTCATCGCGCGGACGAGCCCATCGACGCCCGCGCGCTCGCCTCGCTCGTGGGCGCGCCGGCGAGCGCGGGCGTCACCGACCACGCCGTCGCCGATTTTCTGGCGCGCCACATCCAGACGAGCGACCCGTTCGATGCTCGCGCGCAGGCGATCCGGCCCCGCTACGAGCATCTCGCCGCCGTGATCGAGCAGCAGTTGCGCGGCGCGCGCGCAATCCGCATCGTCGTGCCCGGCGATGTCCGCGTCCGGTGTTACATCGCCGGACGCGACGCCCACGGCGACATCGCTGGTTTCGTCACGAGCGCGATCGAGACGTAGTCGAGACGGCTGGTGTCTCGTGCGCGCACTTCCATTCGTCAGTTCACCATCGTCGTAGAGCCGTCCATGCGCATCTCCCTCTCGTGCCGCGCCGCGCTCGTCGCGTGCCTGTCCGCCGTTGCCGTCTCGTGCGGAGGCGATCGCATCCTCAAGCCGGCCGTCGCACGCGGCGGCGGCGTGGCTCCCGCCGGCACGCCGCAGCTCTTCATCACGGAGGTAATGCCGGACCCGACCAAGGTCGCGGACGCCGCCGGCGAATGGTTCGAGATTTTCAATGCCGGCACCGATCCGGTGGATCTCGCCGGATGGAAGATCACCTCCGGCCCCACCGGCTCGGAGCAACATACGATCGCGACGAGCGTCGTCGTGCCCGCCAACGGGTTCGCCGTGCTCGGCAACAACGCCGATGCGGCGACCAACGGCGGCGTGACGGAGCAGTATTCGTACGGCACGGCGATCACGCTCAACAACAGCAACACCGACTGGCTCACGCTCAAGGCGCCCGACGGTACGCTGTCCGATTCGGTGGCGTACGCGGTGCGCACCGGCGGCACGCCCGCCCCGTACACGCCGCCGAGCGGCGCATCGCGCGCCGTGATCGACCTCGCGGTCGACCACACCATTGTCTCCGGCACCAATTGGAAGACATCGACCGAGACGTACGGACTCGGCGATCGTGGAACGCCGGGGAGCGGACCGTACGGCCCGGTGGTGCCCGCCGGCCCCGTCGTTACCGTGACCGTGACGCCCTCCCCGACCTCGGTCGCCCCCGGAGCGACCAAGCAGCTCACGGCGATTGGCCTCGACGCGCAGGGACGTACCTCCGCGACGACCTTCACCTGGACGACGAGCGCGCCGGCCATCGCCACGGTCGATGCGAACGGGCTCGTCACCGGGGTGAGTGACGGCGGCGCGACCATCACCGCGACGTCGGCGAACAACATCGCGGGAGCCGCGACCATCACCGTCGCGCCGGCCGGCGGCGCGGCGAGCATCTCGATCAGCGTCAACGCGCCGGCGCAGGCGCCGGTGGGTTACACCAAGCCCGCCTTCCCGACGGTACGCGACGCCGACAACAAGATCATCTCGCCGCCACCGACGCTCGTCTGGACGAGCTCCGACGCGAACATCGCCACGGTCGACTCGCTCGGCTACATCACCGGCGTTGCGCCCGGCACCGTAGTCATCAGGGCGACGGCGCCCAACGGCGTTTTCGGCAGCGTCACATTCACCGTGAACGCGGCCGACGCGACGACGCCGGCCATCTACCGCAATCATCTCGAGTTCGGAACGCCCACCGACGCCACGCCGGCCGACGAGCTCATCCTCGCGAAGCGGCAGTACGTCCTCTCGTACAACAAGAATCGCGGCGGTCCCAACTGGGTGAGCTGGGATCTCAACGCGACGCAGTTCGGCGCCGCGCCCCGCTGCGACTGTTTCAGCGCCGACCGCCAGCTTCCGGCCGACGTCTACCGCGTCGTCGACTTCGACTATCGCAATGGCGGCTACGATCGCGGGCACATGACGCAATCGGAGAGTCGCACCACCACCGACCAGGAGAACGCGGCGACGTTCCTCCTCACGAACATTCTGCCGCAAGCGGCGGAGAACAATCAGGGACCGTGGTCGCAGTTCGAGAACTACCTGAACGATCTCGTGCGCACGGGCGGCAAGGAGGTCTACGTGATCGCCGGCGGACAATTCGCCGCCGTGCCGGGCACGCTCAAGAACGAAGGCCGCGTCGCGATTCCCGACTACACGTGGAAGATCGCGGTGATCGTCGCCGCCGGCCGCGGGCTCGCCGACATCCAGTCGATCGCCGATCTCCAGGTGATCGCGGTGCGCATGCCCAACCTCATCACCGCGGGCGGTCCCGCATCGGCCGTCGGCATTCGCAACACGCCGTGGCAAACGTTCCTGACGACGGTGAAGTCGATTCAGGACGCGACTGGCTACGACTTTCTCGACAAGCTGCCCGATGACATCGAGCGAGCCGTCGAGGGCGGCGACAGGCCGCCGGTCGCCAACATCGGCGGTCCGTACGCGTCGATCCCCGAAGGGAGCGCCGCGCAGTTCAACGGATCGGCGTCGAGCGACCCCGACAACGATCCCCTCACATACGCGTGGACCTTCGGCGATGGAAGCAGCGGAACGGGCGCCACGCCGTCGCACACCTATGCGGACAACGGCACCTACACCGTCACTCTCACGGTCAGCGATCCGGCCGGCGCCACGAGCTCGGCGACATCGACCATCTCGGTAACGAACGTCGCACCGATGGCGCATTCGTTCGCCCTCGCCACGATTCTGCGCGGTGAGAGCTACACCGCATCGACGACGTTCACCGATCCCGGCGCCGACACGTGGACGGCCTCTGTCGACTACGGCGATGGAACGGGGGCACAGGCGACCGCGGTCGGCTCGCGCGCCATCACGCTCTCGCATCGCTATACGGCCGCAGGCACGTTCATCGTCGCCGTCACGATCACCGACGACGACGGCGGGTCGGGCTCGGCGGCGGGACTCGTGCGCGTTCTGACTCCCGTCGAGGGTGTCGCGGCGCTGTTCCAATCGGTGGAGCAGCTCGCACACGACGCGAAGATTCAGGCCAGTACAGCGACCGCGCTCGAGACGCGACTGCACAACGCCTATAATGCCGTCGCGGCCGGCGACGTGGGGCTCGCGCGGCATGAGCTCGGCGTCTTCATCTCCACGGTGGAAGGCGACCAGATCGCTTCACAGATTCAGGCCGCTGACGCCACGGCGCTGGTGGCGTACGCCAACCGCATCCTCGGAAGCATCTGAGCACGCGCCGTGTCGGGGGGAGCGAGCGAGGCCGACCACATCGGCACCACCATTCGGTTGGCCACTCTCGCCGACGCCATCGCGCTCGCCGACCTCGGCGCGCGCACGTTCGTCGAGTCGTACGCCAGCGCGACGGCGCCTGCGGACATCGCCGAATATCTGGCGGCGACGTATTCGCCCGACCGGCAGCGGGCCGAGCTCGAGGATCCGCGCTCGGCCGTTTTCGTGGCCGAGCGCGGCGAATCGCTCTCAGGGTATGCGTGGCTCTATGCGCGCACGCACGCCTCATGCGATGTCGGCGCGGATGCGATGGAGCTGGCACGGATCTACGTCGCGCGCGAAGCGGCCGGGCAGGGACTCGGATCGGCGCTGCTCGATGCATTGGTCGATGAAGCACGGCGGCGCGGCGCGCGCTCGCTGTGGCTGTCGGTCTGGACGGAGAATGCCAGCGCCATCGCGTTCTACGAGCGGCGCGCGTTCACGGTCGTCGGCTCGCAGCCCTTCCGCGTCGGCACCGACATCCAGCGCGACCACGTCATGGCGCGCGGCATCTAACGGCGCCAACATCACGCCATGACGACTGCACTCCCTCCGCGCCAACGCGATGGCGCCGGCGTTCGATTCCCGCCGCCGCTCCTCTACGCCGTGCCCCTCGGCATCGGCTATTTCCTCCAGCGCACGTGGCCGATGGCGCTCGTGCCGCACTCCGCCGAGCGAGCCGCCGAGACCGCCGGCGTCGTGCTGCTAGTCGCCTGGCTCGCACTGATGCTCAGCGCCTTTGGTCTGTTTCGTCGCGCCGGCACGAACATCATCCCAAACCGCCCGACGACGGCCATCGTCGTCGCCGGCCCGTACCGATTCACGCGAAACCCGATGTACGTGAGCATGACTCTGGGTTACATCGGCGCCTGCCTGTTCGGCAACACGCTTTGGCCGCTCATCTTTCTGCCGTTCATCCTCGTCGCGGTGCGCCGTCTCGTGATCGACCGGGAGGAGCAGTACCTAGAGCGAAAGTTCGGCGACGAATACCGAGCTTACTGTGCGCGGGTGCGGCGCTGGCTGTGATCTCGAGGCGCCGCGGACACGCCGCTCATTTGCGTTTTGTTCCCCGCGTCGCCGTCGCGCTCATCGGATCGTCAGGCCACGCGTGCTTCGGATACCGTCCGCGCAGATCCTTCCGCACCTCGAAGTACGTATCTCGCCAGAAGCCGGCGAGATCGCGCGTGACTTGCACCGGCCGGCGCGCCGGTGAGAGGAGATGCAGCGTGAGCGCGACGGCGCCGCCGGCGATGCGCGGCGTGTCGGCGAGGCCGAACATCTCCTGGAGGCGAACAGCGAGCACTGGCGCCGCCGCCTGCGCATAGTCGATCGCGACGCGCGAGCCGCTGGGCACGGCGACGTGTGTCGGCGCGAGCTCATCGAGCGCGGCACGTTGGCGCCACGTCAACCTGCCGAGCAACGCTTCGCTTAAGTCGGCCCGGCGCACGTCGTCGAGACGGCGAACGCCGCGAAGATGCGGCGTAAGCCACTCGTCCATCGTCGCGGCGAGCGTGTCGTCGCTCACGTCGGGCCACGAGGCGTCGTGATGGCGGAGGAACGCGAGCCGCTCGCGCACACCGCGCGCCGCATCGCTCCAGGGGAGCGCCGCCACACCCGCGCGCGCTATGCCGGCTGCAAGCGCGGCGGCGACCGCGTCGGGATCCGCGTCGCGTAACGCCGACTCGCGCAGCACCAGTGCACCGAGCCGCACGCGGCGTCGGGCGGCGACCGCGCGTGTCGCGTCATCCCAGTCGACCACGTCCTCCCGCTCGATCTGCGGCGCGAAGTGCGTCTCGAGCTCCTCCAGCGACACGCGCGCGGCGAGAAAGATGCGGCTCTCCGGACGCTTCCCATCCAGCTCCGCGGCCACGAGGTACGGCGCATCGGACAGCGCCTGCGGCTCGCCGAACGCGGCGCCGAGTCCGTTGCGAAGAAGATATCGACCCGCGCCGCCGCCCTCGCGCCGCTGACCGATCCGGTCGGGATACGCGAATGCCAGCAACAGCCCCGTTGAGAACGAGGAACCAGGAAATTCCGAACTGTTATTCTCGCGCGGCGCGACTATCCGGAGTAGCTCACGCGCGGCTGTCCGCACGCGGCGCACAGCGTCGCGGTCGATCGAGTGGCCGGGTACGGGCGAAGCACGGTCGTCGGCGCCGCTGAGGATCTCGAGACGGAGCCCAACGTCGGCATCGGGCGGCGCGCCGTCACCGCGCAGTAGGTCGCGTTCGTCCAACACGGCCGCCAGGTTGCAGACGAGCGCCAGCGCCGGCTCCCCGCCGGGCGCCAACGCGCGCAGCACCATGCGAGCGAGTCGCGGATGCAACGGCAGACGCGACATGTGCTCGCCGAGCGCGGTGATGCGTCCACCGGCGTCGAGCGCGCCGAGCTCCACGAGGAGCTCGCGCGCCTGCGCGAACGCGGCCGCGGGCGGCGGATCGAGCCAGCGCAGATCGGCCGGCTCGCGCACGCCGGCCGCGGCCAGATCGAGCGCCAGCGGCGCGAGGTCGGCCTCGAGAATCTCGGGCGTGGCGTGCGATACGAGATGATGCTGCTCGTGCTCCGGCCACAGGCGGTAGCACACGCCCGGCGCAACGCGGCCCGCGCGGCGGCGGCGTTGGTCGGCCGACGCTCGGGACACGCGGACGGTCGCCAGCCGCGTCATTCCCGAGCGCGGTGAAAATCGCGGCACGCGCGACAGCCCGCTGTCGATCACCACGCGCACGCCTTCGATCGTCAGGCTCGTCTCGGCGATCGACGTAGCGAGCACGACCTTGCGGCCGCCTGGCGCGCTCGGCGCGATGGCGCGATCCTGCTCGTCCTGCGGAAGATTGCCGAACAGCTGCGCGATCGCCACGTGCGCACCGACGGACTCGCGGAGCATCGCGGCGACGCGCCGGATTTCGCCGGCGCCGGGAAGAAAGACGAGCACGTCCCCTTCATCGCGAGCGAGGGCGTCGCGCACGGTGGCGGCGATCACGGGCTCGAGCCTCGCGTGCTCGGCGCGTGGCCGATCCGTGTAGCGCGTCTCGACCGAAAAGGCTCGCCCCTCGCTGGTAATGACCGCGGCTCCGCCGAGGAGCTCGGCAATGCGCGCGCCGTCGAGCGTGGCCGACATGACCAGCACCCGGAGCGGGTCGGTCGCGTCGTCGCGGAGAATGGCGCGCGATTGCAGGGTAAGCGCGAGCCCGATGTCGGCGACGAGATTGCGCTCGTGAAATTCGTCGAAGATGACGAGCCCGACGTCGTCGAGCGACGGGTCGTGCTGCAGCATGCGAGTGAGCACGCCCTCGGTGACGACCTCGATGCGCGTGCTCGTGCCGACGCGGGTGTCCATCCTCATGCGATAGCCGACGGTATCACCGACACGCTCCTCGAGCGTACTGGCCATGCGAGCCGCAGCGGCGCGGGCGGCGAGCCGGCGCGGCTCGAGCATGATGATCTTCCGGCGACCAAGCCATCTCTCGCCGAGCAACTCCAGCGGCACGCGCGTCGATTTCCCCGCGCCCGGCGGTGCTTGAAGCACCGCGCTCGTGCCGGCACGCAGGGCGTCGCGGAGGGCGGGCAGCGCCGCGTCGATCGGAAGCCGCGTGTTGAGGATTGGGAGACAGGAATGGGAAGGTGAATGCTAATGCGATCGCGTCAGCGCGGTTTCTTCCAATCCACTGACTGGCGAGCCAGTCGCCCGGTCAGTTGCCGGCGTCCTCTGGCCGGTGGGCACGCAGCTGAATCGTACATTGTGCGTGGGAAGTGGAGCCGCCCTAGACCGGACTCATTGCTAGGTGGCGGGTAGACGATGGCTATTTCGATACATCGCCCGGCGAGTCGCGCTAAGTATGAGCGCGACCCACCTGAGCCGTGCCGTCTGGCCCACTGCGCAAAGCAGGGCTAGCGCGCTGCTGAAGCGATGGCACATATGGCGTTATTCTGACGCGTTTAGGGCGCGATACTGCTTCATTTGAGGTGTACGCGTTCCAAGGGTAAGGGCGTAGTCCACGCGCGAATCGAGCTCGCGGTGTTGCCGATGGTGCTCGCGATACGTGACGAGGACGCGGA
>JBDUCS010000190.1:0-7787 GCA_040003335.1 Gemmatimonadaceae bacterium
CGAAGCGGTGCACCGTGGCCGAAATTTCGCGGAGCGTCGCCATCTCGTCGGCGCTCGCGCGCATCGTCTGCTCGACCGAGGTGAGCCGCGCCAACACGCCATCGGTCGACGCGCGCACCGCGCGCGCGCTCAGCACCATCGCTTCGCCGGTGCCGAGTGTACGGCCGCCCTCGTCGGCCGTCTCGGAGGCGAGGGTTCGCGCCGCTTCGGCGCCCGCCGCCCCGGTGCCGAGCGCGGCGGCGACGGTGCGAACGACATCCGCGGTGCGGCTTGCGCTGTCCGCGCTCTGCTCACTGGCCGCGTGCAGCTGCGCCGTCGCCGCGGTGAGTGATTCGGCCTGTTGGCCGACGCGGGCCGACGCGTCGAGCACGGGACGGATCAGGCTGTCGAGCGAGACGGAGAGCGCGAGTCCTGGCGCGACGTACTCTAGAAGCGCCGCGTCGTGCGGGCGGTACATATCGCGTCTGGCGTGCCGCACCGTCCACACGCCAACGACGCGCTCGCCCTGCAGGAGGGGCACGGCGATGGACGATCCAAGTCGCCGCTCCTCGCGGGCGAGCGAGAGGTCCGTCGTCGCGCGTCGCGTGTGAATCGCCTGGGCCGCGAGCCCGGCGCGCGCGACGACGCGCGTGCCGACGGGCAATTTGGGCGACGTGTCGGCGACGACGACGAGCTCGCCCGTCGCCGGATCGAGCGCGGAGATCCCCATGTCGTCCCACGGCACGAGCCGCCGCGTGAGCGGGCCGATCTCGTCGAACGCGCGCGAGAGCGCCGGCCGCGCGCTGATCGCGCGCGCGAGGTGATGCACGAGCGCGAGGCTCTCGCCTGCCGCGCCGCGCCGCGCGAGCCGATGCGCGAGCACGGCGAGTCCCGCGAGTACGGCGGCGCCAGCGACGTAGGCGGCCGGCGACCACGCGTGATATGCGAGGTCGAGGGCGCCGAGCGCGAGAAGCGTCGAGAGGGTGGCGACCGTCGCTTCCCAGCGGGCGGTGAGACGCGGGTCGACCCAGGCGATGGCGGGCGACAGCACGAGCTGCAGGTAGAACGTGGTGTTGACGCAGCCGACGAAGGTCATGATGAGCAACGCCAATCGCCACGCGTTCCACGGCGTCAGAGCCGCGGCGCCAAGCCCGCCGCTCGTCGTCGCGTACAGGGTGCCGCTGACGGCACATGCCGTCATGAAGTGCGCGGCGTTGGAGATGGCGTTGCGCAGCGGAAGCCGGCGCGCGGCGAGGTCGAAGGCGAAGATGCCGGCGCCGACCGCGAGGGCGCCCGCGGCCCATCCGAGCGACACGACGGCGGCGATCCCCGCGCCGACGGCGAAGGTCGCGTACCCCTTCCCAGGTAAGGGGATGCCAAAGACACGCGTGGCCCCGGCGGCAAACGCAATCAGAATCGCGGCGAGCCACGGGAAGGGCGACAGCTGCTGATGCGCCGCCAGTCCGGCCGGGACGGCGAGCGCGGCGATGGTGATGACCGTCCGGCGCACGAGCTCGTCGTGCGGGCGGCCGCCGCGCCGCGCCCCGGGCACGACCGCCACCGTTCGCAGCGTCACGGGTGTGTATGGAACCGACATTTTTCTCTGGAAAAGTCTTGCGGGACGCGCGCACCGGTTGCATAAAGGTGACGCATGGCGCGCGGCGCGCGTCACCCACCAACCGGGGGCCCATGGTCGGCAGCAGATCGCGACATTGGCAGAGCAAGCGGATACGGGCGCGGCCGTCGCGAGTGCGACGTTCGGCGAGCCTCCACCGCGCACCCCATCACTCAGCGACGCCCAGCCTCGGGAACGATTCCCGATGCTGGGCGTTGTTGCATCTTGGCGAGGTTCAATGCACGGACATTGCCTTCACCGAGTTGATCGAGTCTCACTTCCCCGCAGTCACCGCTTTCACCGCGCCGGCCCGCGCGAGCTCGAGCAGAAACGCAACGGTGAGCGCAAACGCGCGCTGAAGCGCGCGACGATGCGGGACTGCTGCCGCCGTTGCGTGTATTGCGCCTCGTTTCTCGAGTACGACCTCGCCACCCTCGACCACGTCTACCCGCGCGCGAAGGGCGGCCCGCATGCCGCGGGCAACCTCGTCGTCGCCTGCGGCCGCTGCAATCGCCTGAAGGGTGACCTGCTTCCGCATGAATTCTTTTTTCGCTTTCCGAACGCCGGCCTCAATTTTCTCTCGTACGCACGCTCGGTCCATCGCGCGCTCAAGCGCGACGCGCGGCGCGCGGTGAGTCTTGCGTTCGCCCGGCGGCCGGCGGCCGTGGCCGCCTAGCTGGGGCGTCGGGCGTCGGTGCTCGCCCGACGCCGATCCCTACGGCTCCCGCAACGTGCCACCGCCGCCCACCGGCAGCGGTGCGCGCTGCGAACAGGCGCGCGCGTTCGCCCGCACCCCGACATCGTCGCCCCAGCAATGCGCGATGCCGGCGAGCGTGATCAGGCACGGCGACGAGCGCGGCGCGCGCGTGATGCGCGCGGCGAGGAAGCCGCCGTCGATCTCGAGCGGACGCGTGCTGCACGCGAACGTCGCGCCCTCGCTCACCGTGCAACGCTCGGGTGCGGGGCGCTCGCGGCCGAGCGCGCCGCCGGCGTCGGCGCCCCAGCAGTACACGCGACCAGACGCGAGTCCGCAGGTAGACCACGCGTTCGCCTCGATCGACTCGAAGCGGAGCGATCCCTCCACGGGCATCGGCGTCGGCGAGCTCCGTCGTGTGCCATCGCCCATCGCGCCGAACTGATTGTCGCCCCAGCAATACGCGCGGCGATCCGTCGCGATCGCGCACGCCTGGTCCCCGCCCGCGGAGATCGCGATGAATCGGAAGTTGCCCTTCACGCGCGCCGGCGGCGCGGTCGAATCGGGCGCGGCGCTGCCCCAACAGTACGCCTCGCCGTTCAGCGTGATACCGCAGACGCGCAAACCGCCCGCGCTCAGCGTGCGAAACGCGAGTCCTTCCGCCGCCGGCACCGGCGTCATTGCACAGGGCGAGCGGAGCTCGGTGCAGGTCGTTGCCGGCGCGCGCGCGGCGCCGAGTCTGCCGAACGTGTTGGAGCCCCAGCACTGCGCCGCACCACCGATCGCGACGCCGCATGTCAACAGACCGCTCGCCGTCAATGAGCTGAATCGCAGGCCCCCCGCCACCGCGACGGGCACCTGGCTCGGCGTCGTCGTACCGGTGCCGAGCTGGCCCGCGCCGTTGTCGCCCCAGCAGTACGCATGGCCGCCCGCGTCGAGCGCGCAGTAGTGATTGAGGCCGGCGGTGACGAACACGAATCGCGATGGCGAGGCGAGCCGCGACGGCGCCGGGTTCCGCTCGCCGCTCACCGGGTCCGTTCCCCAGCAGTACACGTTTCCGCTCGCGGCGAGTCCGCACGCGCCCAACGAGGCGACGGCGAGCGCGGTAAACGTGCGCGGCGTGACGTCGACACGCCGCGTCGCTCGCGAATCGCCGGCGGCGACCGTCAGCGTCGCCGTGCCCCCCGACCGCGCGCGCACGACGCCGGCGTCATCGATGGACGCGACCGTCGTGTCCGACGACCGCCACGCGACGCGCGGGCGCATCGCCTGCCCGTCGCCCGACACGCCCTCCGCGTGCGCGAACATCGAGTCGCCGACCTGCAGTGACACGGAGGGGATCTCCAACCGGAGAGCGCGCAAGCCGGGCGACGATGCTGCCAATGCGCGCGCGTACGCGCTGTCGCGCGCGGTTGGCGGGCAGGCAATTCGCCACGCGATCACGTCGCTGCGCGCGAGCGCGGGCCCACTCTTCCCCTCGGCGAGCGCGACCGCCACGCCGCGCAACGTATCGCCACTCACCGCGAGGTGCATGACGATGCCGGCGCCGCCGTCGGTCCACGCGATGTGCACCGAGTCGCGGCTCGCCGACCAGTACGCGCTCGCGTATCGCCGCGTCGCGCCCGATGCCGGTCGCGCGACACGCTGCCCGCACTCTACTCCGTCGCTCCCCAGCGTGCCATCGAGTCGAAACGGCTCGGGCACTTTCGCCACCGCCCCCGCTTCCTTGTCCCACGCTCCGATGCGGAAATCGTAGCACCCGCCGGCGACTGCCTGTACGCCGGGGGGACGAGGAGCGACGGAAAGGACGGCGGTTCCGTGAAGAGCGAACACCGCTCCAAGCACCGAACACAGAACACCAATCACCGGCCTCAGAAATCCACCGGCCGGAGGTATGACTCTCCGATCGCCGTCGGACTGATCAGCGCGACACTCGGCAGGCGGCGCTTCCAGTGCGTGCCCTCGAGGCGCTTGCGCACAACCTGCACCTCGTCGGCGGAAAAGCCGCGGGCGACGAGCGCCTCTGCGCCGTAGCCGTAGAGAAGCCAGTTCAAAATCTCGTCGGCGCGCGCGTAGCTGATGCCGAAGTCGCCCTCGTCCGTCTGGCCACTGACGAGATCGGCGCTCGCCGGTTTGCCGACGATCACCTCGGGCACGCCCAAGTGCCGCGCCAGCGCCCAAATCTGCGTCTTGAACAGGTCGCCGAGCGGATTCACGGGCGGCGAATCGTCGGCGTGCCAGGTGAAGTAGCCCATCAGCCGCTCGCTCTTGTTGCCGGTGCCGAGCGGGATCGCGCGGTGCCGCGCCGAGAGGTCGAACAGCGCGATCATGCGCTGCCGGGCCATCACGTTGCCGCGCCGCGATGGGCTCGCGTCGGGCTCGTGCGCCAGATATCCGTCGACCGCCGCCGAGATGTCGATCGTGCGCGACTCGATGCCTAACGAGTCGATCACGAGTTGGGCGTGCGAGAGCGAGTCGGGGCTCGATGCGCGGTACGGCAATCGCACGCCGATGACGTTCTCCGGTCCGAGCGCGCGCGCGGCGAGATACGCCGTCACCGCGCTGTCGACGCCGCCCGAAATGGCGACGATCCCCTTGTCGAATCCGCGGCCCCGCACCTCCTCGCGCAGGAAGTCGGCGAGCCAGCGCTCGAGCAGGGCGCCGTCGAGTGCCAGCGGCGGCGGTCCCCCCGCGCCGCTGCACGAGTGGCCCGAGACCACCGTGAGCGGGCCGGAATTCTTCGACACCGCCCGCGCCGCCGGCGCGCTCTCGCGCTCGCGCTCCGGTGCGGCATCGTATCCCGCCGGCTCCTCGACGCGGTCCGTGATGTCGTCGAGCGTGCGTAGGAGGTGCGGCAGCGCGGTGCGCAGGTCCGCGAGGAGCGGCATGTCACCGCGCGCGCGTGTGAGATCGTCGAGGTCGGCGGCGACGCTGACGATCGCCTCTTCCCACAGCGGGCCGCGCGCGCGCACATCGCCCTTGGGGCCGGCGACGAGTGAGCCGCCCGGGAACATCTTCCCGCCTTCGCACACCGCGAGGTTGGCGAACGACACGAAGACGCCGTGCTCTTCGGCGATGTCGCGCACGAGCCGGTCCCAGCGCGCCACGCTGGCCGGGCCGGGGATGCCGTCGTCGCGCGGCCAGGCACCGCGTGCGGGCGCCGCCGAGCTGACGAAGATCACCTGCGCGCCGTCGAGGGCCGCGAGGGTGCCTGAGAGCGAGTGCCACGCGTCCTCGCACACGAGCATCGCCGCGCGGCCCCACGGCGCATCGAAGGCGCGAATATCGTGGCCGCGCTCGACGAAGCGCTCCTCGTCGAACATCCCATACGTCGGAAGAAAATTCTTGCGGTGCACGTGCTGCACGTCGGGCGCGCCGGCGCCGAGCGTCACGTACATGAGGCTGTTGTGGAGGGTGTTGCGCCAGATCTCGTAAAAGCCGACGACGACGTCTAGCGTGCGCGGCGCGTGCACGGCGGCGCGGTACGCGTCGTCGAGCTCGGCGGCGAGCGCCCCGGCGGTTACCGCGAGCTCGCGCACGCCACCCTCGACGAAGTATCCCGTGAGCGCGGTCTCCGGGAGATGCAGCACGTGTGGCCGAGGCTCGAGCGCGTCGACCTGCCCGAAGATCTCACCGAGCCGGCGGAGGTTCTCGTCCCGATCCCCTTTGCGCGGGCGAAATTGGGCGACGGCGATCTGGATCAAAGAGGACATGCAGCGAAAGCTGTCGCCGGGTGTCGGGCGTCGCCAGTCGGGTGCCCGCTCGCCACGCGCGGCGCTTCGCACCCATCCTATCTTTCGGCGTGCTCTCACGCATCGTCGCGCTCGCAGCGCTCTTCACCGTGTGGTCGCTTGGCGCGCAGGGCACGCCCCCCGCGCCGCCGAACGACGCGTGGCGGCTCGTGCAGCCCAAGCAGTCGTCGCTCGTCTACGCGCGCGATAACTCGCTCCTGGGCGAGATCGGGAGCGAGTGGCGCACGAGCGTCTCGATCAAGACGCTGCCGAAGTACGTGCCGCAGGCATTCGTCGCGATCGAGGACCACCGCTTCTACTCGCACGACGGGATCGATGTCCTCGGGATCGCCGGTGCGATCAAGGACAAGCTCATCGGCGGCCGCGGGCGCGGGGCGAGCACGATCACGCAGCAGCTCGTCGGCAACATGCATCCCGACCTGATCAACCGTCGCGACATGACGGTCGGACGGAAGCTGCGCGAGCAGGCCGCCGCGCTGGAGATGGAGACGCACTACTCCAAGGACGCGATCCTCGAGGCGTACCTCAACCAGATCCACTTCGGCCGAAACTGGTACGGCATCGAGTCCGCGGCGCGGCACTACTTCGGCAAGTCCGCCGCGCGACTCACGCTCGCCGAAGCGGCGTCGCTGGCGTCGATGCCCAAGTCGCCCGTCGGCTACGACCCCGCCCGCTTCCCGGCCAAGAATCGCGCGCGGCGCGATGTCGTGCTCATGGCGATGAAGGACGCCGGCTACATCACGCTCGCGCAATTCGACGAGGCCAAGCGGCAGACGGTGGCGACGGTGAAAAACGGCGGCATGTCGGCGCCGGGCGCGTATTTCATCGATGTCGTCCGGCGACAGGCCGAGCGCGAGGGCCTGCCGGTCGGTAACGGCGCCTTCCGCATCTACACGACCGCCGATCCACTGCTCCAGCAGGCGGCGACCGACGCCCTGGCGACGGAGACGGCGCGCATCGAGTCGCGTCCGGGCTACAAGCATCAGACGTTCGCCAAGCGCGCCAAGGGAAGCACCGACTTCTTGCAGGGTGCGGTCGTCGCGCTCGATGCGCGGTCGGGTGACGTGCTCGCGCTCGTCGGCGGCCGCGACTTCGCCGTCTCGCCGTTCAATCGCGCGGTGTTCGCGAGCCGACAGCCGGGCTCGGCGATCAAGCCGGTGGTGTACGCGATGGCGATCGCCGACAGCATCACGGCGAACACGATCGTTCCCGACACGGCGCTCGCCATCGCGATGCCGAATGGGCGGACGTACCGGCCGGCAGACGCGGACGGGATGTTCCTCGGCCCCATGACGATTCGCGAAGCGCTCGCCAAATCGCGCAACTCGGTCGCCGTGCAGCTCGGCTTGCGCGTGACGATCGACAGCGTCGCCGCGCTGGCACGGCGCCTGGGAATTGACTCGCCGGTCGCGCTCTATCCGTCGAGCGCGATCGGGGCGTCGGTGGTCCGGCCGATCGAGCTCATCGCCGCGTACAGCGCGTTCGTCGACTCCGGCGCCGTCGTGTCGCCGCGCTTCATCCGGCGCATCGACGACCTCGCGGGCCGCGCCGTGCTCGAGCCAGCGGCCAAGGAGCCGCGGCCCGTGCTCGACCCCAAGGTCGCGTTCATCCTGCGCGACATGATGGTGGGCAGCGTGTCGCCCGGCGGCACGGCGGCGGCGGTGCGCCAATACATTCCCGCGCGCGTCGCGCTCGCCGGCAAGACGGGAACGACGAACGACAACACCGACGTCTGGTTCGTCGGCGT
>JBDUCS010000191.1:0-7757 GCA_040003335.1 Gemmatimonadaceae bacterium
GTGCCCGTCGCCGAGTATCTCCACGCGCTCGGCCGCGAGCTCGAGCTGCGGTATCCTGCCCGCGACCGGGGCGGCGCCGATACGCTGTATTTCGGCGGCGGCACGCCGTCCCTGCTCGGCGCGGATGGCGTCGCGCGCATGATGGACATCGTCACCGCGCACTTTGCGCCCGTGGCCGGCACCGAGGTGACGCTCGAGGCGAACCCCGAGGACGTCACGCCCCACGCCGTGCGCGCGTGGCGGGACGCCGGCATCAATCGCGTCTCGCTCGGCGCCCAGTCCTTCGACGCGAACGTGCTGGCGTGGATGCATCGCGGCCATTCGCCCGGGCGCATCGAGGAGTCGGTTCGCGCGCTGCGCGGTGAGGGAATCGAGAATGTCTCGATCGACCTGATCTTTGCGGTGCCCGATGTGCTCGCACGCGATTGGCGTGCCGACGTCGAGCGCGCGGTCGCGCTCGCACCGCCCCATCTCTCGTTCTACGGTCTCACCGTCGAGCCGGCCACGCCGCTCGGAAAATGGCGCGAGCGCGGCGACGTCACCGAGGCGCCCGAGGAGCGCTTCGAGCTCGAGTTCCTCGGCGCGCACGAGTTGTTGGCGGGCGCGGGCTACGAGCACTACGAGGTGTCGAACTACGGCCGGCCCGGCCACCGCTCGCGGCACAACTCCTCGTACTGGGATCGCCGTCCGTACGCCGGCGTTGGTCCGTCCGCGCACGCGTTCGACGGGGAGCGCCGCCGCTGGAACGTCGCCGCGTACGCCGAGTGGGCGGCGCTAACATCCGCGGGGAGCGACCCAATCGAGGGCGCCGAGAATCTGAGCGATGCGAATCGCCGAGCCGAAGAGGTCTACCTCGGCCTGCGCACGACCGACGGGCTGGCGGTGAACGACGACGAGCGCGAGGTCGGCGCGCCCTGGATCGCCGAGGGTTGGGCAACGCTGACCAACGGGCGGCTCCGACTCACGCCGTCCGGCTGGCTCCGCCTCGACTCGATCGCCGCATCGCTCGGATCGCGGATCGTGGATAGAGAATCGCGCGACTAACCGGCGGATTGTGGATCCTCGATCATCCATCCTCCACCCTGTACCTTTCGGACATGCCCTTTCCACCGCTGACCGATCGCGAGCGCAAGGTGCTCGAGGCGGTGATCCAGTCATATGTGGAGACCGCGGAGCCAGCCGGCTCCCGGACTATCGCGCGTCGCTTCGGGCTCGGCGTTTCGCCGGCGACGATCCGCAACACGATGAGCGACCTCGAGGAAAAGGGGTTCCTGTTCCATCCGCATACCTCCGCCGGCCGCGTGCCGACCGACATGGCGTATCGCGTCTATGTCGATTCCTTGATGGGCGTATCGCCCGTCGCCTTCGATGCTCGGGAGCGGCTGCGTGAGGAGCTCGCGACCGGCGGAACGGCGATCGAGGCCATTCTTCGCCGCGCCGCGCAGGTGCTCGGCATCCTGACGCAGGAGCTCGGCGTCGCGGTCGGGCCGCAACTCGAGGCGTCGACGCTCGAGCGGCTCGAGCTGATCCGTATCGCCGCCGAGCGGCTCCTGATGGTTTTGCGCATCAAGGGCGGCACCATGAGGACGCTCTTCGTCGAGGTGCCAGGTGAGATCGCGCAGGACGCGCTCGCCGAGGTGACGTTGGTGCTGAACGAGCGGCTCGCCGGCCTATCGGTGCGCGAGATTCGCTCCTCGCTCGCCGATCGGTTGCGCGATACCTCCGCCGGCACGAACGCGCGCGAATTGTTGAACATTTTCATCCAGGAGCGGGAGCAATTGTTCGATCTCGCGCTTCCGCTCACGGAGGGGCGCGTGCTCCTCGGGCAAGCGTCGGTCCTCGCGGGACAGCCGGAGTTCGCCAGCGGCGAGAACATGAAAAAACTCCTCGCGCTCACCGATCGTCCGGAGGCGCTTGCCGACTTACTCCGTGGCCGTGGCGCAAGCGCGGGGATCACGATCTCGATTGGTGCCGAGCACGACGATCCGACGCTGAGCGATTTCACCGTCGTCACCGCGGAATATCACGCCGGCGGGCTGGGCGGCGTGATCGGAGTCATCGGCCCGACGCGCATGCCGTACGAGAAAGTGATCTCACTGGTCACGCACACGTCGCGACTCATCACGGACCTTCTAGAATAGAGCTGCCTGTCCATGCCCGACTACTACTCGACCCTCGGCGTCAGCAAAACGGCTTCCGACGAGGAGTTAAAAAAAGCCTATCGCAAGCTGGCGATGCAGTACCATCCGGATCGCAACAGCGCGAAAGACGCGGAGGATAAGTTCAAGGCGATCACCGAGGCGTACGACGTGCTGCGCGACGGCAACAAGCGCGCGGTGTACGACCGCTACGGTGAGGCCGGATTGCGCGGCGGCGGCGGCGGTGCCGGCTTCCATCACGTCGACCTGTCGGAGGCGCTCAACATCTTCATGCGCGACTTCGGCGGCTTCGGCGGCCTCGGCGACATGTTCGGCGGCGGTACGCAGCGCGGGAGCACACGGGTCGGCGCGGATGTAAAGGTCACGATTCCGCTCACGCTCGACGAAGTCGCATCGGGCGTCGAGAAGTCGTTCACCGTGAAGCTGCTCGATCCGTGCGATAAATGCGCGGGCTCGGGCGCCGAGCCGGGCTCGACGCCGCAGCGCTGTCCGACGTGCGCGGGGACGGGTGAAGTGCGTCGGTCGCAGCGCAGCTTCTTCGGGCAGTTCGTGAGCGTCGCGCCGTGCCCCACATGCGCGGGGCAAGGCAAGGTCATCGAAGCGCCGTGCAAGAAGTGTCGCGGCGACGGGCGCGTGCGCGGTGAGCACGCGATCCCCGTGCAGATTCCGCCGGGCGTCGCGACGGGCCAGTACATGACGCTTCGCGGCGTGGGGAGCGCGGGTCCGAACGCCGGCGCGCGTGGGGACATCCTCGTCGTCTTCGATGTCGAAGAAGACCCGCGATTCGAGCGCGACGGCGCCGATCTCTACACCGAGGTGCACGTCACCTATCCGCAGCTCGTGTTTGGCGCCGACGTGCTCGCCCCCGCAGTGCCGGGCGGGTTCACGCTGCGCGTTCCTGGAGGTACGCAGAGCGGGCAGGTCTTCCACCTGCGCGGCCGGGGCTTGCCGCGCGTCAACGCGGGCGGCTCTGGCGACCTGCACGTGCGCGTGCAGCTGTGGACGCCGCAATCGCTCTCGGCGGAGCAAGAAGCGGTGGTGAAAACGATGGCCGAGCTCGGCGGCGAGCCGCCGCTTGCGCGCGGCAAAGGCTTCTGGTCGCGGATGAAGGATGCGCTCGGTGCCTGAGTGAGCTGGACCCAGCTGCGCGTCAGCGCCGTCGACGCGGAAGCGCGCGACCTGGTAATCGGAGCGCTCGTCGCGGCCGGCGGCTCGTGCGCCGAGGAGGGTGATACGCTGGTCACCTTCGTTCTCGACGAGCCTGATGGCGAGGCCTCGGTTTCCGCGGCCCGCGGTGCCGTGCTCGCGGCGAGCCCGGGCGCAGACGTCGCGCTCACGCCCGGCCTCACGATCGACTGGAGCACCCAATGGCCGACGCGCGTCGGCATGCAGCGCGTCGGCGCGCTCACCGTTGCGCCGCCATGGCTCGCCGATGACGCCGGCGATCCGGCGCGCGCGATCATCATCGAGCCGGCAATGGCATTCGGCACGGGCGAGCATCCAACCACGCGCGGCGTGCTGCGCCTCATGCAGCGCGTCGTGCGGCCGGGCGACTTCGTCGCCGACCTCGGCGCGGGCAGCGCGGTGTTGGCGATCGCCGCGGCGAAGCTCGGTGCGTCGCGCGTGCTCGCGGTCGAGCTCGACCCGGACGCGATCGGCAACGCCGAGGAGAACGTCGAGCGCAACGCCGTCTCCCACCGCGTGAGCGTGCTCGAGGGCGACGCGGTGCTCGTGCTGCCGCTGGTCGCGCCGGTCCGCGTCATACTCGCGAACATCATCTCCTCAGTGCTGCGCGCCCTGTCGCCGGCGATGCTCGCCGCTCTGGCGCCCGACGGGCGCGCGATCCTCAGCGGCATGCTCGTCGCGGAGCGCGACGAGATGCGGGCCGCGCTCGAGCGCGACGGCTGGCGTTTCGACGATGAGGATGCCGAGGGAGACTGGTGGAGCGCGACGGTCGGCCGCCGATGAGGGCCACCTTCTTCGTCGACGAACCGTTTGCCGCGGGGCGCCCCGCGACTCTGAGCGAGAACGAGGCGAATCACGCGCACGTGCGGCGCCTCGGCGTCGGCGAGCAGGTGCGCGTGGTGGACGGGCGCGGTGCGATCGGCGAAGGGACGCTCGTGCGGCTGGCGAAGAGCGGCGGACTCATCGACGTCGAGCGCGTGACCGCGGTCGAGCCGCCGCCCGCCGTGCACCTCATGGTGCCGATCGCGGACCGCGACCGTATGCTGTGGCTCGCCGAGAAGGCGGCCGAGCTGGGCGTCTCGAGCTGGCGGCCCGTGATCTGGAAGCGCTCGCGGAGCGTCACGCCGCGCGGCGAGGGCGTTGGCTTTCAGGCAAAGGTGCGCGCGCGGATGCTGGCCGCGCTCACGCAGTCCGGCGGCGCCTGGCTGCCGATACTCTATCCCGATGCGACACTCGACCGTGCGCTCGCCGCCGCTCCGACCGGCACGCGTCTGTTGCTCGACGCGGCCGGTGACGCCATCGTGATGCGCACACTGGCGGTGCCGGTCACGGTCGCGCTCGGCCCCGAGGGCGGTGTCGAGGACGAAGAGCGAGCGTCGCTCGTGTTCGCGGGCTTCGCGCCCGTTTCCATCGCGCCGACCACGCTTCGCTTCGAGACCGCCGGCGTCGCCTCGCTGGCGATCGTCCGATCCGCGCTGCTCGCGCAATCCGTGCCGCACACTTCACCCGGGATCGCTCGTGCCTGACGACTGCCTCTTCTGCCGAATCGTGCGCGGAGTAGTGCCCGCGACGCTCGTCGCGAAGAACGACGACTGTATCGCTTTCCGCGACGTCAATCCGCAGGCACCGACGCACATCCTGATCGTTCCGCGCGAGCACATCTCCTCGCTGGACGCCGCGAAAGACCCCGAGATGATCGGGAAGGTCGCGTTCATGGCCGCCGAGCTCGCGCGCGCCGAAGGGATCGCGACCACCGGCTACCGGACGGTGATCAACACCGGAGCCGATGCGGGCGAGACCGTGCACCACCTGCACATGCACCTGCTCGGCGGACGCGTTCTGAAATGGCCCCCGGGGTGACGCGGCGATCGGTGACCGATGCTCCAGGAGCACGGGCATTAGATCGTCAGCAGGGTGAGCTCGGGGCGGGCGCCGAGCCGGAAGGGGACCGCCGTGTGGCCAAGCCCACGACTCACGTAGAGATGATGGCCGGGCGTCGTCCCCTCGTACCAGCCGGCGATATAGTGGCCACTCCCGATCGGCGTGATCAGCGCAAGCCCCATGGGCGCGATCTGGCCGCCGTGCGTGTGACCCGAGAGCGTCGTGATCCGTCGTCCCGGATAGAAGGACAGCGCGTCGAACGCGGCCGGGCAGTGCGCGAGAAGGAGCGTGTGCTCGCCGTCGCGCGATGGCTCGCCGTCGAGCAGCGAAAACCGCGGCCGCCCGCGGTACCAGTCGTCGATCGCGACGATGTCGAATGGCTGGCCTTCGATCTCGATGGCTGCCCGTTCGTTCACGAGGAGTCGCACGCCTGCGTGCTCGTACGCGCGACGTAGAAGGCCGAGGTCGCAGTGGCCTTGATACTCCCAGTTGCCGAGGCACGCGTACTTCGCGACGCGCGCGGGCATCCGGCCGTAGAGGCGCACCAGGCCCTCGTTGCCGAGGCGGTCAACGGCATCCCCGGTGACTACGAGGAGGTGCGGATCGAAGCGGCGCACTTCGTCGATCAGGCGGTCGTCGTCCATCCAGTTGTGCGGGGCGTGGAGATCCGTGAATTGCGCCACGCGCACCGACCCGCCGCCAGCGCTCCCGCCGGGCAGCCGCGTCCGTACGACTTGGAGCGTGTTCGAGTGCATCGTGTACGGCACGCCGACCGCGGCCGCGGCCGCGCCGAGCGCGAGGAATTGACGGCGGGAGAGTCGGCGAGGAGGTGGCGTGTCGCGCGATGACTCGCCACGCACGCGGCTGGTTGGAGTTGTCGTAGGAACGGGCGGGGCTCAGGGGCTTGGTGGAGAGGACGGCGACGGCGCTCGGCAGCGTGCCCGTTTTCGGAGACTATGGATCAAGATGTAACTTGACACGCCTCGTCGTAAACCGCTAACTTTCAACGCTCTACACACTCAACAGGCGTGCACGCGCCATGCAGGGGGATTTCGTCTCTTGTCCGAAGTCATCATTCACGACGATGAGAATTTCGAGCGCGCGCTCAAGCGCTTCAAGAAGAAGTGCGAGAAGGCCGGCATCCTCAGTGACCTTCGTAAGCACCGTCACTACGAGAAGCCGAGCGAGCGTCGCAAGCGGAAGGAAAATGCCGCTCGCCGAAAGAACCGTCGCCCGCGCGCGGTGTAGCGAGAGATGGACCTTCGTGCGCGGCTGCAGTCGGATCTCAACGCCGCGCGGAAGGCGCAGGACAAGCCCGCGGTGCTGCTGCTCGGCACGCTGCTCGCCGACGTCGGGAATCGCCGGATCGAACTAGCGCGCGAGCTGACCGACGACGAGATCATCGACGTGCTCCGCAGAGGGATCAAAAAGCGGCGCGAGTCGCTCGAGCTCTACGAAAAGCATGGTCGTGAAGATCTGGCCAGCCAGGAGCGCGCCGAGATCGCGCTGCTCGAGACGTATCTCCCCGTCGGTGCGAGTGACGACGAGATCCGTTCGGCCATCGTCGCCGCGATCGCCGGCGGGGCCGGCAACATCGGAGCGATCATGAAAGCCGTGATGGTTCCGCTCAAAGGCCGCGCGGACGGTTCGCGGATCAACGCGATCGCACGCGAGGAGATGGCTGTCGGAAGTTGAACGCCACCGTCTCCGTGCCCCCCGCCACCGACCGAGCGAACTCTAATCGCACGGTCGGCATTTTTTTGGCCGGTAAACAATCATGAACAGCCACGCCCTGTCGGTCCTCGAATTCAACGCCGCGCGCGAGCTCGTCGCCGGCCGCGCGTCGTCGGCGCTCGGCGCGGCGCACGTGCGCGCGCTGACGCCCGTGCAGGACCAAGCGTGGATTGAGGGTGAGCAGGCTCGTGTGGCCGCGATGCGCGCGCTGGCGAGTGCGGACGCGGGCGGCTTCCGCCCCGAGCCGATCCCCGACATCCGCGTCGCCCTCGGCCGGCTGCGGGCGCCGGGAAGCTCGTGGTCCGGTGAGCAGCTTCGCGGCGCGGGAACGCTGCTCCGATCGTCTCGACTCACGCGTGGTGCGCTGACGGACGAAAAGCGGAAGAGCGTCGCGACGGCGCTGCTCGCGCCCTACGCGCTGCGCCTCGTCACGGCACGGGACGTCGAGGCGGCACTGGATCGCGCCATCGGCGTCGAGGGCGAAGTGCTCGACGATGCGTCGCCGGCGCTGCGCCGCATTCGTCGCGAGCTGCGCGGAGCCCAGGGCGAGCTCGTGCAGCTTCTCGAGCGCGCGATGGCGCGGCTCGACGACGGCCAGCGCGTCCACGACATGTCGGTCACACTGCGCAACGGGCGCTACGTCATTCCGATCCGCCGCGAGGCGCGCGGCGCAATCGGCGGGATCGTGCACGACGAGTCCGCCACCGGTGGCACCCTGTTCGTCGAGCCACCGGCCGCGGTCGAATTCGGCAACCGCATCCGTGACAGTTTCGATCTTGGCGATTTGGGACCGCGCAA
>JBDUCS010000192.1:0-7756 GCA_040003335.1 Gemmatimonadaceae bacterium
CGCGCCGCGAGTCTCGCTCGCGAGCACTGGCGCCTCGACGCCATTGCGTCGCCGCTGGCGAGCGAGCGCGACCAGAATTTCCTACTCGAGACGCGCGCCGGAGAGCGGTTCGTGCTGAAGATCGCAAACGCGGTCGAAGAGCCGGCGATGATCGACGCGCAGCAGCGCGCGATGGACCACCTCGCGCGGCGCGGGCTCTCACTCACCCCGCGCGTCGTGCCGGCGGGCGAGGGCGCGAAGACGGTCACCGTCGACGGCGCGGACGGCATGCAGCATCTCGCGTGGATGGTCACGCTGCTCGACGGCGTGCCGTTCGCGACGCGGCAGCATCGGCCGGCTGAGCTGCTCGAGACCCTCGGCCGCACCATCGGCTCGCTCTCGATCGCCCTCGCCGATTTCGATCATCCGGCAATCCATCGCGACCTGTACTGGGATCTCGCCAACGGCCGGCGCGTCGTTGCCGACGACGCATCGCTGTTGGACGCGGCGGGCGATCGCGACCTGATCAGCGCGATCGGCACCATCGTCGCCCGATTCGACGAGCGCGTCGCGCCGACGCTCTCATCCCTTCGCAAGAGCGCAGTGCACGGCGACCTCAACGACTACAACGTGCTCGTCGGGCGCGGCGCGCGCGACGCACGGGTCAGCGGCATCGTCGATTTTGGCGACATGGTGCACGGCTACACAGTCGCTGATCTGGCGATCGCCGCCGCGTACGTCGCGCTCGGCACCGCGAATCCGCTCGCCGACATGGCGCGCGTCGTCGCGAGCTATTACGCGGCGTTCCCACTCGACGAGCGCGAGCTCGGCGCACTGTTCGGCCTCATTGCGCTGCGGCTCTGCGCGAGCGCCTGCGTGGCCGCGCGCCAGCGACGCGAGCGCCCCGACAACGCGTACCTCGACATCAGCCAGGCGGCCATCCGCCGAACGCTTCCCGCCCTCGCGCGCATCCCGTTCGGCTTGGGGGAGGCCGTCTTCCGCGACGCCTGCGGACTGGAGCCGCACGCCGCGAGCGCGCGCGTCCGCTCCTGGCTCAGCACACGCGGCGCCCAGTTCGCGCCGGTGCTCGACGCGGACCTTCGTGCGGAGCGCTGCGCGGTGCTCGATCTGAGCGTCGCGAGCGCGCTCATCACCGGAGACGCGCGCGACAACTCCGAGCCAGCGCTGACGCCGAGGATCTTCGGGGCGATGAGGGAGGCGGGCGTGCGCGTCGGCGTTGGCCGCTACGACGAGCCGCGGCTGCTCTACACCGCGCCCTTTTTTGGCGCCGATCCCGATAGCGGCGGTGAGCGCCGAACCATCCACATTGGGCTCGATCTGTTCGTCGATGCGGGAAGCGCGATCTACGCGCCAACCGACGGCGTCGTCCATGCCTTCGCCGACAATCACGCCGACCAGGACTACGGGCCGGTGATCATCCTCCGGCACGCGACCGATGATGGCACGCCGTTCTTCACCTTGTACGGACACCTCAGCCGCGCGTCGCTCGACGGACTCGCCGTCGGTGCCACCGTGAAGCGCGGCGACCTGATCGCGATCGTCGGGAAGCCGGACGAGAACGTGGGATGGACGCCGCATCTGCATCTGCAGATCATCACCGATCTCCTCGAGCTCGGCACCGATTTTCCCGGCGTCGCGCGGGCGAGTGAGCGCGCCGTGTGGCGGAGTCTCTGTCCCGATCCGAACATGATCGTCGGCATCCCCGCCGATCGTTTTCCGCCGCCGCCGCCCGCCAAGGCGGAGAACATGGCGGCGCGCGGGCGCCGCATCGGTCACAACCTGAGCATCGCGTACGACGAGCCGGTTCGCGTAGCGCGCGGCTGGCTCCAGTTTCTGTTCGACGATGCCGGCCGCCGGTATCTCGACGCGTACAACAACGTCCCGCACGTCGGGCACTGTCATCCGCGTGTCGTCGCCGCGGGCCAGGCGCAGATGTCGGTGCTCAACACCAACACGCGCTACCTCAGCGACCTGCTGAACGAGTACGCAGGCCGCCTGGCAGCGACGCTCCCCGCGCCGCTTGAGGTCTGCTACCTCGTCAACTCAGCGAGCGAGGCGAACGAGCTCGCGCTGCGGCTGTCGCGCGCGCACACGGGCCGGCGCGACATGGTGGTGCTCGACGCCGCGTACCACGGAAACACGACGACGCTGATCGATCTCAGTCCGTACAAGCACGCCGGTCGGGGCGGGTGCGGCGCGCCCGATTGGGTCCACGTCGCGCCGCTCCCCGACGACTATCGTGGAGCGTACCGGCGAGACGATCCCGAGGCGGGGCCCAAGTACGCCGCGCACGTCGAGCGGATCATCCTCGCGCTCGAGGAGCGCGGGCGTGGCGTCGCCGCCTTCATCGCCGAGACGTGCCCGAGCGTCGGTGGACAGATCATGCTGCCGCCGCGGTACCTCGCCGAGGTCTATCGGCACGTGCGCGCCGCGGGTGCGCTCTGCATCGCCGATGAGGTACAGACCGGGCTCGGCCGAATGGGGACGCATTGCTGGGCGTTCGAGACGCACGACGTCGTGCCCGACATCGTCGTCATGGGCAAGCCGATCGGCAATGGCCACCCGATGGCCGCCGTCGTGACGACGGCGGAGATCGCCGCATCGTTCGACAACGGCATGGAGTTCTTCAGCACGTTTGGCGGCAATCACGTGTCGTGCGCGATCGGCCTCGCCGTGCTCGACGTGCTCCGCGACGAGGCGCTCCAAGCGCACGCGCTACGCGTGGGCGAGCGGCTTCTCGAGGGGTTACGTGAGCTCGCGCGCCGGTTCGACGTCATCGGCGATGTGCGCGGATCCGGCCTCTTCATCGGCGTGGAGCTCGTGCGCGACCGCGACTCGCGCGAGCCGGTAGCCGCCCAGGCGTCTTTCGTCGTGAACCGGATGCGCGACGCCGGGATCCTGCTCGGCACCGACGGTCCGCATCACAACGTGATCAAGATCCGCCCGCCGATGCCGTTCGACGACGGGAACGCGGATCGATTGGTGGTAACGATGTCGAGCGTCCTCGGCATGCTGCCCGCCCACATGTGATCCCGAGGAGCGCACCGCGCGTCCGTGTCATCCTGAGGAGCGCATCGCGCGCGTCCGTGTCATCCTGAGGAGCGACGCGACGAAGGATCGGCTGTTCGACCAGCAGATCCCTCGCTTCGCTCAGGAGGACGGGTCTGTCGCCGCCCTTCTGCGCGGCCTGTCTCGTCTCGACGAGCGAATCACTTCACGGACCGGAGCCGCACGTTCCCGCTCACCGTCGACAGCTGCAGTTCCCGTCCGCCGTTGCCGATTCGACCCTCGAGGCCGCGCCGGTTCTGACGACCTTGGAGCGTCATCGGGAAGTCGCTCTGCAGCTCACCGCTCACAGTGTGCATCGTCACGTCGGCGGCGAACTCCTTCGGGAGGTCGAGTGTGATGTCGCCGCTGACGCTCTTGGCCGAGAGGCGGCCGGTGCCGGACAATGAGCCGATGCGGGCGTCGATGTCGCCGCTCACGCTCGAGGCCGCGAACGACGTTGCGCGTGCCGCGTCCAGGTGAACGTTGCCGCTCACCGAATGCGCTCGGAGATCGCCCTCGGCGCCGCTCACGCGGACGTTGCCGCTCACCGAGCCGGCGGACACGCGCATGCCGGCGGGCACGCGAACCTCGAGGTTCATCGACGCCGATTCGTCGTTGCCGTTCCAGTCGCCATGACGGTTGTGCGAGTTGAAGCCGTCTTCGTCGCACGTTCCGCGCGAGTGATGCCGCATCACGCAAATCACGACGCCGTCGCGCGTCTCGTGCACGTCGGCGTAGACATCGGCCGTGTCGCGGCCGTACTTCGCGCCCAGCACTTCGACCTTGCCGCTCGACGACGCGACGACCGTCACGTCGCCGTCGATGTTGTGGATGTCGACGGAGCTGCCCGATGGGAGCGACTTGTCCCAGACGGCGGTCATCGCGCCCGCGCGCTGCGCGCCGGCGGGTGCGGCGGCGAGCAAGGTCATGGCGCCGAGTGCGACCAGGTGACGGCTCAACAGCAATACGTCGGACATTGCGGTACGCATGGAATCGCTCTCCCGCGGGATGAGACGTGCAAGGGTGTGCAACATCGGTTTCGGGATGGGACAACCGGGAGGCCGCCAAGGTTCGAACGGACCGCAAGTCGATAAAACGAAACGCGACAATGTGAAAATGGCGCCCGGATCTCCGAGCGCCATTTTCATTGTTCGCATTTCGTTCTTCCGCAGGCGTGCTACCGGATACCTGCGGGCACCGTCGGCCCGCCACCCTGCCAGACGAACGTGGGCAGCTTCCGCTGCTGCGGGTACACCTCGTCGAGCGTGTTCCCCTCGTACATGCGGCCGTTCTTCATGACGAATCGGATTGACGAGGTGTTCTTGATGTCATCGAGCGGATTTTTGTCGAGCACCACCAGGTCGGCCATCTTCCCCGCCTCGAGCGAGCCCAGGTCGCTCCCCATGCCGATTGCTTCGGCACCGTAGATCGTCGCCACGCGCAGCGCGTCGTGCTGCGACATGCCGCCCGACTGCAGCATCCAGATCTCCCACTGCATGCCCACGCCCTGGATCTGGCCGTGGCTGCCCGCGCCGGCGCGGCCGCCCGCTTCGATCAAGCGCTTCACGAACTCGGCGTGGTGCGGGAATGCATACTCCTCCTTCATGAACCAGCCGCCGGGGCCGGGACTGCCGCCGGCCCCTTGGCCGCGTCGGCGCGTCTTGGCGTCGAGCTCTTCCTCGGGGAAAAAGTGCCGCATCTTCGGATCGTCGTGCACGTTCTCCGTGTCGTACCAGTAGTTCTCGCCGAACGGGCCGCCGTAACTCACGATCAGCGTCGGCGTGTACGTGATCTGTGTCCCCTTGAACAGCTGGATGACGTCGTCGTACAGCGGATAGATCGGCAGCGCGTGCTCGAGTCCCGCGTAGCCATCCATCGCGTGCGTCAGCTCGAGCTTGAAGTCGAGCCCGCCTTCGGTCGTCGGCATGATGCCCAGTTCCTTCGCCGCCATGATGATCCACTGCCGCTGCTGGCGGTTGCCGGTCATGTACATCTTGAGCGTCTTCGTGTCGTAGTACGTGGCGTAGCGCTTGAGGATGTTGCGCGCGTGATCGAGGTCCTTGACCATCTCGCCGCTAAAGACGCCGGGGCCCGTCGAGTAGATGCGGGGGCCGAGCTGCGCACCGGTCTCGACGCGGTCGCCGTACGTGAGCACGTCGGTCGTCGCCGTCTGCGGATCGCGCGTCGTCGTCGTGCCGTAGGCGAGCGTCGCGAGATACTGCCAGACCTGCGTCGTGTGCACGTTGGGGACGAGCCACTGCGCGTGATAGTGCGTGTCGACGAAGCCCGGGATGATCGTCTTCCCACTGACGTCGATCACCTTGGCGCCGGCCGGGATCGTGACCGAGCCACGCGCGCCGACGGCCGTGATGCGATCGTTCACCACGACGATGTCGGCGTTCTCGATGATCTCCTGGCCCTTCATCGTTACGGCGCGCGCGCCGCGCAGCACCGCGGCGCTCTTCGGTATGTCGCGCTGCGTCGTGACGGTCACCCGCATCTCGACGGGCTTGTATCCGGTCTTGGCCGCCGCGGCCGCGGTGCTGTCGCGCTTGGAGCTGTCCGGCGTCACAGGCGCGATGCCGCGGTCGTGCGCCGTCTTCTTGATGCTGTCGTCCACTGCCTGCGCGCGGTCGAGATCATACACGACGTGGGCGTTGCCGAGCGACCAATGCACTTGCTTGCCGTCGGCCGACCAGCTGGCAAACTGGCCGCCGATGTCGGTGAGCCGGCGCACCGGGAAGGCGGCCGAGCTCGGGTCGGCGGCGGAGATCGAGGGCGCCGCGCCGCCGAGCTGCGGCACTGTAACCACGTAGAGATCCATGCCGATCTGCGCCAGCGCGCGGTCGCCCTTCGGCGACATCAGCACCATTGCGGCGGGCGGCGGCGTCGGGTTCGCCTCTTCGACGAACGGCTCCATGTCGAGCGTGCTCGGCGTCTCGCCCGTGATCGCGCCGGGCGGGAGCATCGGGCCCGTGACTTTGAGGTGATTCTTGATGTCGGTGCCGTCCCAGCGGAACGAGACGAGTCCGTCCGCCGGGCTGTACGCGAAGATGCGCGTCGTGTCGCTCGTGAAGTGCGGATACTGGCGATTGCCCGTCGGCGAGATGACGGTCAGGTCGCCGCCCGCGGCCGGCACCCACACGAACTGCGCGCCCTGGCCGCCGCCGAACGAGCCGGCCACTTCCTGGAGATCGCGCGCTGCGGCGCGCATCGCGACGAGACGCTTTCCGTCCGCAGACCAGGCGAGCTGATGGTAGTACGCGGCGACCTTGGTGAGCTGCGCCGGGTGCGACGTACGATCGGCCGGCGCCTTGTAGATCTGTCCGCCCGCCTGATCGGCCCACGTCTCGAAGGCGATCGACTTGCCATCGGGCGACCACGCCGGGTAGAACTCGCCCACGTCGAGGTCCGTCACGCGGCGCGGACGGCCCGCAGGATAGTCCATCACGTACACGCGGTCGAGCGACGTAAAGGCGAGGCGCGTGCCGTCGGGTGACGGAACGGCATCGCGGATCTGCTTGGCGGTGAACGTCGCCGCGTCATCGACCTTGTAGCTGAAGCGCACTTCCGGGCCGGCGTCGATCGCGACGTCGGCCGTGAACGGAATCTTGGACGGAGCGCTCTTGTCCACCGGCACGCGCCAGATCTCGCCGCCGTAGGATGCAACGACCGCCTTGCTGTCGGGCGTGAAGGCGAAGCCGGGGAGAACGTCGAGCGGCGCGCGCGACTCCTGGTCGTCGTGCTGCACGGGATAGGCGAGCCACGTCTCCTCGCCGCTCCCGATGTTGCGCAGCCGGAGACCGGTGCCCGCTTCGTGCCGCGAGCCGTAGACGAGCATCTTGCCGTCGGGCGAGATGGCGGGACGGAACGCCGAGCCGTAGCGCGAGCTCATCGTCGTCTGCGTGCCCGTTTCGCGGTCGTACACCGAGAGCTGGTACTGCGGCAGAATGGCGTTGTACGACCAGTCGCCCGTTCGCTCGGCGAACCAGATGTAGCGGCCGTTCGGCTCGACCGCGGCACCGATCGTCTTGCGCGTCGCGGGCTCCTTGATCAGCTGCGCGCCCGTGCCGCCATCGATGTGATACATCCACAATTTGGCCGGACCGCCCAGCCCGCCGGACTTCGACGCGACGACGTATTTGCCGTCAGGCGTCCAGGCCGGGGAGAGGAACTCGCTGTTGTTGCCCTTCGTCACCTGCACCGTGTCTCTGCTGTCGAGCGCGATCGTCCAGAGGTTGTTGCCGCCGCTCCGGTCGGAGACGAAGACGATCTTCTTGCCGTCGGGGCTGAAGCGCGGCTGCGCGTCGAACGCCATGCCACTCGTGAGCCGCGCCGCCTTGCCGCCGGCGATCGGGAGCGTGTAGAGGTCGCCGAGCAGGTCGAAGACGATCGTCTGTCCATTCGGGCTGACATCGACCGACATCCACGATCCCTTGCTCGTGGTGAAGGCGATATGTCGCGCGGCGGCGAGCGGGAGATCGGGCTTCTTCTTGCCGCCAGTCGTGTCGCGCGCGGCGGAGACGGCGGGCTGCTGGTAGGCGGCGAGCGGGGCGGCGGCCACCGCGGACGCGACGAGGGCCACGACCGCACTGAGGGGGGCGGATCGCATGGGGGGAAGTCTCCAGGTAGGTACGTACCATTGTACGCTAAGGGGAGCCCTCGCGTTGAGCTAGGGGTGATGGGCGATCGGCCTTCGGCGCGGGAG
>JBDUCS010000193.1:0-7720 GCA_040003335.1 Gemmatimonadaceae bacterium
GGTCGCGAGCATGTCGCGATAGACCTTGAGCTCGGCCTTGTTGCTCAGCGGCCCGTGACCGGGAATGATCTTCGTCTGGTCGTTGACCAAGGCGAGCGCCATGTCAGCCACGGCGACGTAGCCGTCGAGCGAGCCGCCACTCGACGCGTCGACGAACGGATAGCGGCCGTTGAAGTACGTGTCGCCCATGTGGAGCACGTTGGCGTGCACGAAGTGGATCACCGCATCGCCGTCGGTGTGCGCCGGGTTCACGTGTATTGCGTGGATCGTGTCGCCGTTCAGGTAGAAGGTGACTTGGTCGCTGAAGGTGACGATCGGGAGCGCGCCGGGCGGCGACGCGGGCGTCGAGCTCTTGAAGAAGTCGTTCACCTGCACCGACGACATCCGCTTGCGCACGTTGTCGTGCGCGATGATGAGCGCGCCGGCGTCGCCCATGTCCTTGTTGCCGCCGGTGTGATCGCCGTGCCAATGCGTGTTGAGCACGAACTTGACCGGCTTGTCGGTGACCGCTGCGATCGCCGCCTTGATCTTCGGCGTGAGCGGCGCGAACTGGTCGTCGATCAGAAAGGTCGCGTCGGCGCCAGCGGCGAGGCCGATGTTGCCGCCCGATCCTACGAGCATGTAGACGCCAGTGGCGAGCTTCGTTGTCGTCACCTTCACCGAGTCGAAGTTTTGCTGGGCGGGCAGGGCGAGCGGCGAAAGAGCCGCGGCGGCGGCGAGCGCGAATCGGTGCGTGCGTGTCATACGAGACTCTCGTAGGTGCAGCCCCGTTCCTGACAGAGGCCGAGGGCCATGGTGTGAGCGGGCACGAGCCTCACGCCCGGATTGAACGACGCGATGATATCGGCGCGCACCGTCTCGAACGGCACCTTCATGTCGTCGGCGATGTCGTGGGAGATGCCGGCGAGGGCGTTGTTGCATTGCCAGAACAAGGTACCACGAGCCTGCAGCTCCTTTACATCGTCGATGAACAGATTGTGCTGCGACCAGTCGTTGGTCTTGGGATCCTTCACCTTCCACCGCTCGCCGAGCTTGTACTTCACCCACGCGGCGTCGCCGACATTCACGGGAAACTGCGCCCGCGCGATGCCGACGACCGTGTTCACCTGCGGCGGGTTTAGCCCGTAGACGTCGCGATGCGCATTGAGGTAGTTGCGGACCACACGCGTCGGCGATCCCTTCGACAGGTCGGCGCCGAAATCGAATACCTGCTTGTGTTTTCCCGTGAGCGCATCGAGCCAGGTGAGGTCCCAACCATTCTGCGCCGCGGCGTCCGCGCCGGCGCGCGACACGACTGTAGCGTGCGCGTCGCGCGGCCGAACGATTGCAAGGCCGGCCAGCGCGCCGAGCGTGCCGAGGAACGTGCGGCGCCCAGCGGCGGCGTGATCAGCCGACATGACTACCTCCCGTGCGAATGGAGACTGGCGGCCGGCGCGCGAGCAACCACGCGGCCGCAGCGTATGAAGATAGCCCGACGCACGCGTAGATGGCGAAGGCCGTCCAGCGCGCGGGCTCGATCCAGAGGCCCATCGCGTGATGATAGTACGCGACCTCGGCGAACGGTTCTGCCAGCTGCGCGAGAACTATCGCCAGACCGATGTTGAGCGCGCCGTCCCGCCCTGGGTCGCCGTGCCGACGGCCAGCGAGGTACAAGGCGGCCGCTGCAAAGATTGGAATCGCCAGCAGCCAGTGCTGTCCCCACGAGAAGCTCATCCGATGATGCTCGGACGAGCGCGCGATGTGCCAGTCGGTGTGGAATGCGATGGCGAGCGCGAGCACGAGCGGAATGGACAACCGCTGCCGCAGCGTCGCAGCCGGTGTCACTAGTCGAACTCCTTGCGCGGCGCGGGCTGCGTCGCGCCCGCCTGGCCGGCGGCGATCGCGGCCACCGCGTAGTTCTCGCCCTTCACCGGCGATGCGCCGAGCCGGCGCAGCATCGTCAGCTGGCCGACGTGCGTGAGGGCGTCGGCAATCGGTCCCTGAAAGATCTTCTCCGCGTTGGCGCCGAGCGGTGCAGGCGACGCGAGCACCTCGTCGAGCGCGCTCGTGGCGGCAAAGAGGCGCGCCACTTCGGCGTCCCACGCCAGCGGCTCCGAGTCGTGCCACGCCTGCGCGCCGCGCGCCATCGACAGCGCCCAGTCCATGAGGTCGCCCATGTGGGCGATCACCTGTACCGGTGTCCGCGTTGAATCGCCGACGCGCAACGCGGCGAACGACGGCGGCGCGCCGCGCGTCGCCTTCGACGCGCGGTAGGCGAGCGTCGCCAGCGCGTGCCGCAGCAGCCCTCGCTCGTCGCTCACCGGCGCGTCTCCGCCGTTGGGCCGTGCATCTCCGGGGGCGGAACGTGCGGCTTCCACGCCATGCGAGCGGCGGGGACGCGCTCGAGGAGCGTGCGCGTGGTCGCCATCTCGTGGTCGAACTCGGCCAGCATTGAATCCACGATCATCTCCGTCGGCTCCAGTGCGGCGCGGTGATGGTCCTGCGGGCGAGCAGGGATGATGCGCGGGGCGCTGCGCTCGCGCTACCCGACAAGCGGTGGCGATTGTCGCCCATGACCATCGGGCTGGTAGGCGCATGGGAGCGGGGCCCCCCCCCGAAAACGGAATTTACGCGCGCCTCCTGCACGACACGTCACCCTTTTCCCGCCGGGGTGACCCGTCCGTCCGTCACCACCAGCCCAGTACTCTCCACCACAACATGCCGACGCCGAGCCAGATGACGACGTTCACGAGCGACACGATGAAGCCGATCCGCCACCACGCGCCTTGCGTGACGTATCCCGCGCCAAAGTAGATCGGTGCCGAACCGGTGCCGTAGTGCGTGAGGCTCCCGTCGAGGCTGGAAAAGTATCCGAGGGCCAGCGCGCTCACGAGCGGCGGCGCCCCGGCGACGAGCGCGGCAGCGATGAAGCCTGGATAGAGCGCTGTCACGTGGGCGGTCATGCTCGCGAACCCGTAGTGGAGATATAGGTATGCGAGGACGAGCGCCGGGAGCGCCGCCGCCCATGGCCAACCGTGCAACCGGGCGAAGAAGGAGCCGGACAACACGCCGATCACACCCGTCTCGCCCAGCGCGTCGGCCATCATGAGGAGCGGCGCGAACCAGATGAGCGCGTCCCAGGCGCGGCGCTCGCCCAGTAGATCATCCCACGTCAGTACGCGCAGCAGGAGGAGCGCCGAGACGCCGGCGAGGGCGACGATCGTGTTGTGCAGGCCGTGCCACGGCGACGTGATCCATCCCGTCATCACCGACAGCATGACGACGACCAACAGCTTCTCCTCGCGCCGCATCGGGCCCATCGTCGCCAGCGCGTCGGCCGCGTGCGCGCGTGCCTCGTGCGTGTCCGTCGCCGTTGGGCGCGCGAGCTTGTGGATGAGGAGTGGGACGATCGTCAGCGTGAGCAGGCCCGGCACGATCGAGCCGGCGATCCACGTGCCCCACGTGAGATCGACGTGGGCGATCTTGCGCGCGACGTCGGCGATGAGCGGGTTGGCCGCCATGCCGGTGAGAAACATTGCCGACGCGGTGTACGTCGCGTGAAACGTCACGAGCATCAGGAACGCGCCGAGGCGTTCCGCCGTCGCGCCGGGTGAGGAGCCCGCGGCCTGCGCCACGCTCCGCACGATCGGGAAGATGATGCCGCCGCCGCGTGCGGTATCCGACGGCACGAACGGCGCGAGCACGAGATCCGCCGCGGCGAGCGAGTAGCCGAGCGACAGCACGCTGCGCCCGAATTGGCCGATAAAGTAATACGCGATCCGCTGCCCGACGCGCGTCACCGTGACGGCGCGCGCGAAGAGAAACGCCGAGAAGACGAGCCACACCGTGAGGTTCGAGAAGCCGGACAGCACACGCGCCGGCGGTAGCGTACGCGTGAGCGCGAGAAGGGTCATCGCCACGAGCGCGCTCACGCCCATCGGCACCGGATGCGCGACGAGGGCGACGATGGTCGCGACGAAGATCGACAACAGGTGGCGCTGAACGACGTTCAGGTCAGGGAGCGGCAGGAACCAAATGGCGAGCCCCGGCGTCACGACGACCACCCAGCGCCACATCGTCCCGCTCGCGGCGGGCGGGTCCGGCGTGGGGCTCGGCGCTGGAGAGTCGTCGCTCACGCCCACGAATCTCCGGTGGGCAGGGGTACGGCGCTAGTCGCCCTTCAGGCGCGCTTCGCGCTGGAGTAGAGCAAGACGGCGAAGAAGTGGCAGACGCTTCCCGCGGCGACAAAGAGATGCCACACCATGTGGCCGTAGCGAAGCCGATCCCAGGCATAGAAGACGACGCCGCTCGTATACGCGATGCCGCCGGCGATCAGCCAGCCGAGGCCCGCCGTGCTCACCTGCGCGGCGAGGGGACGAATCGCGACGAGAATCAGCCATCCCATCGAGAGATAGATGGCCGTCGACAGATGCGGCCATCGGAAACCGATCGTCGCTTTGGCGGTGATGCCGGCGGCGGCGAGCGCCCACACGATGGCGAGCAGCGACCATCCCCACGGTCCGCGAAGGACGCCGAGGAGAAAGGGAGTGTAGGTGCCGGCGATGAGGAGGTAGATGGCCGAGTGGTCCAACACGCGAAAGACGCGCTTCGCGGTCGACGCGGGGAGGGCGTGATAGATCGTCGACGCGGTGTAGAGAAGCACGAGCGTCACGCCGAAGATCACGCCGCCAACGATCCGCCAGTTATCGCCGCTGGCGACGCCGGCGGCCACGAGCACGGGGAGCGCGACGAGGCTCGCGGCGAGTCCGGCACCGTGCGTGATGCTACTGGCGATTTCCTCGCCGAGCGTCGGCGCGCGCTCGGCCACCGGCCGTCAGCCGGGACGCGGGGCGATCATGGCGACATGCCCGCACTGGGCGCAGCGCAGCACTCGAATCGGCGTGCGCTCGCGGCCGTCGACCTTCGCACCGCGAAACCAATCGCGCTCGAGCTCGCCGGCGACCCAGAGGAGCGGTGTCGTGCCACCGTTGTGCGAGACGGCCGCGAACCCCTCATCCATCGCACCGCCGCACTGCTTGCACGCGCTGTCCACCGCCGGCATTGCCCCCTCCCGTCGCCTAGGTTGCGCGATTCCCGCCTATGGCAGCGCGCTCGCATCACTCTCGGGCGAACGACGCGAGCGTGGCGCCCATCTGGTCGATCGCCGACTTGGCGTTCCAGCGGTCGTGTCCATTGTAGATGAAGGCGAAGGCCAGCAGCTCGCCGTCCTGCGCCGTCACGTAGCCGCCGAGCGAGATGACGCTGTTGGTCGTGCCGGTTTTCGCGTGGAGGTTGCCCTGCGCCGGCGTGAACTTCATGCGGCGCCGTAGGAGCTCGGACTCGCCGGCCACGGGGAGCGAGGCATGGAACGCGTCGCCCCACGGTGCACGATGCGCGTAGGAGAGCAGCTGCACGAGCGAGCGCGGCGTGACGCGGTCCAACACCGAGAGGCCGCTGCCGTCGGCGGCGAAGACCGCGCCCGGCGCTGCGCCGACCTTCGTCGTCATGAATTGCTGCAGGAGGTTGTTGCCCGTCTCCGCGCTGCCGACTTGCGTCTTGGCCGTCGTGCGCCCCGCATCGCGGAATAGCAGCTCGGCGAAGTGGTTGACGCTCTCGCGATTCATGACGGAGAGCAGCCTGGCGAGCGGCGGCGACGGAAGGGATGCGATCTTCACCGCCGTCGGTGGCGTCGCGGCGAATCGCGTCCCGAGATCGACCGTGATGCCTCTCGCCTGCAGCGCCTTGCGGAACGTCGCCGCGCAGAGCGCCGCGGGATCCTCGACGACGACCGAGTAGCGCTGGTCGGCCGATTTCGCGCCGATCCATCCGCCGACCTCGACCGTGCCGCCGGCGGTCGTGTGCGCCGTGATGCGGGCGCCGCGGCTCGCGGCCAGCGTGCGCACGTTGTTGATGATCGGGAGATCGGCAGCCGGCTCGAGCGTGACGGTCGCGCTCTGCTTCGACGTGGCGCCGGGATGCACGACGATCCAGAGGAGATTCTCGTTCATCGACAGCGCCGAGACGCGCGCGGCGTAGCTCAAGCCGAGGTAGCGCTTCTGCCAACCGTCCGGAATCGTGCGTGCGTCGAAGCCCGAAGCGTCGGCGACGAGCGAGCCGCGCACGCGCTTGATCGCCGCGTCGGCGACGAGCTGGGCGAGCGCATCCATCGCCGCGCCGGGTCCGCCGTCGATGAAGCGCCGCGAGAGCCCGGGGTCGCCGTCGCCGCGCAGGATGATGTTGCCGTTGAGCGTGCCATCCGCACTCACGGAGCCATCGCGCAGGATGTCGGTGCTGAACTGGTACTGCGCGCCGAACTGATCGAGCGCCAGCGCGCTCGTGTACAGCTTCATGTTCGACGCCGGCTGCAGCTCGGTATCGGCGTTGAGTGAGTACAGCGTATCGCCCCGCGAGAGTGACACGACGACAACGCCCCAACTGCCGCCGCGCACCTTTGCGGTCAGCATCCCGCCGAGGTCGGTCGCCAGGGCCGTCGCGTCGCGCGGCGACATCCACTTGGGCGTCGCGGCCACCGCGCGCGGCGCATGCTTGGCGCGCTTGCGCGGCTTGTGCTTTTTCGCCGGCGTGACGACGCGCGCATGCGCCCTCACCGACGGCTGCGCCGCAAGCGGACCGGCACCGCTGCCGGCGGCGACGGAGGCGGCGAGCATGAAAGCGGCGAGGAGGCGGACGAGACGCGGCATGTCGGAGGCTCGGGGCAACGATTCTACGGAGCGAGGAGGGGTATGATGTACTACGACCTACCCCGTGGATTGTAACCGGTTCGCAGGAGCGCGCGCGACAGTGAAAGACGAAAGACTGTTCGCGTGCTCGATCACACTTTCAAGATGATCTTTTTCTTGTACAGCACCAAAAGGATCGCGTACCAGACGGCGACCGTGAGCAGGGCGAAGGCAAGCGAGGCGTTGCGCGGGTCGAGCCAAGAGGCGAAGAGCGTTTGGTACATCGCCTGCTCGAGCGGAATGCGTTTGCCACCGGGCGCGGTCACGAAGATGATGGAGTAGATGAGGCGGGCGAGGACGCCGGAGCCGGCGAAGGCCACGATCGGATTCACGCCGAAGACCACCCAGGGGCTCGTCCACCAGCGCACGCGCTGGACGTCGATCACCCAGAGGCAGGCGCCGAGGGCGACGCACGCCATGCCCGCCGTGAAGAGCACGTAGGAGCTCGTCCACAGATTCTTATTGATCGGGAACGACCAGTGCCACATCAGTGCGGCGACCATCGCCAGCGCGCCGATCGCGCACAGCCCGGCGATTCGGTCGGCGAGCGGCCGTGGTGACGCGATCCATCGGCCGGCGAAGACGCCGAGGATCACGGTGGCGATGGCGGGGATCGTCGACAGTAGCCCTTCAGGGTCCCACGTCACGCTCCCGACCCACGTGTGGCTCTCGCCGATAATCAACCGGTCGAGCCAGGCGCCGAGGTTCCGGTCGTGCGTGTTCAGCGTGAGCGCTCCGAGTATGCCGGAGTCCGGCACCGGGAGGAGCGTCACCGCAAACCAGTATCCGAAGAGGAGGCTGACGACGATCGCGACCAGTCGCGTGAGCGAGCCGCGCATGGTCAGCAGCGCGCCCGCGACGTAGGCGAGCCCGATGCGCTGGAGGACGCCCGTGTAACGAAGGTGATGCGGGCGGTCGGCGATGCGATCCCACAGCGACGGAGTCGCGTTGCCGGCGATCGATCCCCAGGTAAAGAAGGGAAACGCGTTGATCAGCAGCCC
>JBDUCS010000194.1:0-7694 GCA_040003335.1 Gemmatimonadaceae bacterium
ACGGCCGGCGCCGTCACGCTCGAAGGCGAGGATCTTCTCGCGCTGCCCGAGGCGGCGATGCGCGCGGTGCGCGGCGCGCGCATCGGCATGGTCTTCCAGGAGCCGTCGACCAGCCTGAACCCGGTGCTCAGGGTGGGGGATCAGATCGTCGAGGCGATCCAGGCGCATACGGCGCTGCGCGGCGCCGCCGCGCGCGCGAAGGCGATCGAATGGCTCGGGCGCGTCGGCATCCCGGAGCCGCAGCGGCGCATCGACGAGTATCCGTTTCGCTTGTCGGGTGGGCAGAAGCAGCGCGTGATGATCGCGATGACCCTGGCCTGCGAGCCCGACTTCCTGATCGCCGACGAGCCGACGACCGCGCTCGACGTCACGATCCAGGCGCAGATCCTCGAGCTGCTCGGCTCGCTCCAGCGCGACATGGGGATGTCGATCCTCCTCATCACGCACGATCTGGGCGTGATCGCCGAGACGGCGAGCCGCGTGATCGTGATGTATGCCGGCGAGGTCGTCGAGGAGGCGCCCGTCACCGCGCTGTTCGCCGCTCCGCATCATCCGTACACCGAGGGGTTGATGCGCGCGATGCCCCGCGTCGGCATACGGCGCGAGCGCCTGGCGACGATCCCCGGCTCGGTTCCGTCGCCCACGGCGTGGCCGAGCGGTTGCCGCTTTCACGACCGATGCCCGTACGCGTGGGAACGCTGCGTCACCGACCACCCGCCGCTCTACCAAATTGGCGGTGCCGCCGGCGAGCACGTCTCGCGCTGCCATCTCGCCGTCGAGCCCGAGCGCCGCGCGCGGCCGCACGAGCCGATGGCCGGCAAGATGGGAGTCGGTGCATGACGCCACTCGTCGCCGTGCGGAATCTGACGAAGCACTTCCCCGCGTCGCACGCGCTCCTCTCGCGCCAGCGTCCCGTCGTGCGCGCGGTCGACGGCGTCTCGTTCGACGTCGCCGCCGGCGAGACGCTCGGTCTCGTCGGCGAATCTGGCTGCGGAAAGACGACGACGGGCCGCGCCATTCTTCGTCTCATCGAGCCGACGGCTGGATCCGTCTCCTTCGACGGCGTCGACATCCTCGCGTTGGGCGCACGCCCGCTGCGCGCGCTGCGCCGCCGGATGCAGATCGTCTTCCAGGATCCGTTCTCGTCGCTCAACCCGCGCATGACCGTCGGCGCGATCGTGCGGGAGGGTCTGACGATCCACAAGCTCGCCGAGGGCGCGGCCGCCGACGCGCGCGTGACGCAGCTCCTCGACGAGGTCGGCATGCGCCCGGAGTACGCATCGCGATATCCGCACGAGTTCTCCGGCGGCCAGCGGCAGCGGATCGGCATCGCGCGCGCGCTCGCCGTCGAGCCCAGCTTCATCGTCTGCGACGAGCCCGTGTCGGCGCTCGACGTGTCCGTGCAGGCGCAGGTGATCAACCTGCTCCAGGATCTCCAGCGCGACCGCGGGCTCGCCTACCTCTTCATCGCCCACGATCTCTCCGTCGTCGAGCATATCGCGGATCGCGTCGCGGTGATGTACCTGGGCCGCATCGTCGAGCTCGCGTCGGCGGAGGATCTGTATCGCGAGCCGCTGATGCCGTACACGCAGGCGCTCTTGAGCGCGGTTCCCGTGCCCGATCCCGCCGCGCGCAAGCAGCGCATCGTGCTCGGCGGCGACGTGCCCTCGCCGGCGACGCCGCCGTCCGGCTGTCCGTTTCATCCGCGCTGCCACCACCCGGCCAAAGACGCCGCGTGCGCGTCGATCGTGCCGCCGCTGGAGGAGAAGGGGCCTGCTCACTGGGTCGCGTGCATCAAACAGCCGCCGACGGTCGTCTCCTGGGACGTGCAGCGCGCGGCTGGCGCGACTGCGCCGCCGGAACGTTATTTACCGATCGCCGCACTGTCGTCGCGGTCCACCAGCTGACCCACTCGAGCCTCCCGCCCACCAATGGCCACCCCGAAGTCGGTCTTCGATCAGCCGGACGCCGCCGCGTTGGCGCACGACGAGCCGGTGGTCGCGGCGATCGTCGCCGACCGCTCGTTCTTCGGGCAGCCGCGCGGTCTCTCCACGCTCTTCTTCACCGAGATGTGGGAGCGCTTCTCGTACTACGGCATCCGCCCGCTTCTCGTCCTCTTCATGACGGCGGCGCTGGCGAACGGCGGCTTCGCCTTCGAGCGGTCGACGGCGGCGGCGATCGTCGGAATTTACGCGGGGTCCGTGTATCTCGCCGCGCTCCCCGGCGGATGGATCGCCGACCGATGGCTCGGGCTGCGGCGCGCGGTGTGGTGGGGCGGCGTATTCATCGCGCTCGGCCATCTGTCGATCGCACTCTCCGCCGTCTTCGCGCACCGCGCCTTCTTCCTCGGCCTCGTCCTCATCGTCATTGGTACCGGCCTGCTCAAGCCGAACGTCTCGGCGATCGTCGGCGACCTGTATCCCGAGGGCGGAGCGCGGCGCGATTCGGGCTTCTCGGTCTTCTACATCGGCATCAATCTCGGCGCGCTGCTGGCGCCGCTCATCACGGGCATTCTCGGCGAGCGCGTCGGCTGGCACTGGGGATTCGGCGCCGCGGGCGTCGGCATGTTGATCGGCCTCATCACGTTTCGCATGCGCGCGCCGGCGACGCTCGGGCCGATTGGCCTGCGTCCCTCGTCAACGCCCGATGAGCAGCGGAAGGTCAAGAACCTCGCGCTCGGCGGGCTCGCCGCCGCCGCGGTGCTGATCGCGCTGGCGATGACCGGTATGGTCCCGATCAACGCCATCGCCATCGCACACGCCATGACCAACGTCACCCTCGGCATGGCGGGGGCCTATTTCCTGTACCTCTTCTTCTTCGCCGGTCTGACGCTCGACGAGAAGAAGCGCGTCGCCGTCATCATCGTGCTCTTCTTCTTCGCCGTCGTCTTCTGGTCCGCCTACGAGCAAGCGCCGACGTCGCTCAATCTCTTTGCCAAGGACTTCACCGACCGTCGCGTCTTCGGGTGGGAGATGCCGACGAGCTGGTTGCAGTCCGTGCCGTCCTTCTTCGTCATCACGTTCGCCGCCATCTTCGCTTGGATCTGGGTGCTGCTCGCCAGGCGCGGCATCGATCTCTCTAGCCCGACGAAGTTCTCGATTGGACTGGTCCTCGCGGGTCTCGGTTTCGTCGTGATGGTCGTAGCGTCGAACCGCGTGCTCGCCTCCGGTGGCGCACTCCGCGTCTCCGTGGTCTGGCTCCTTGCCAGCTACTTCTTCCAGGTGATGGGCGAGCTCATGGTCAGCCCGGTCGGATTGAGCTCGATGACCAAGCTCGCGCCGCGAAAGTTCGTCGGACAGATGATGGGCATCTGGTTCATGGCGAGCGCGCTCGGCAACCTCATCGCCGGGCTCGTCGGCGGCAACGTCGACCCGAACAAGCTCGAGCAGATGCCGCAGCTCTTCCAGCGCACGGCATTGTCCCTCTTCATCGCCGCGGCCATCCTCGCCGTGCTCGTGGTTCCGATTCGCAGGATGATGCGGGAGCGCGCGTAGCGCTCTAGTAGGGCCACGAGAAGACCGACGCCGGCACGCTCTGTTCCCGGCTCCGCGCGACGTCGCCGGGCTCGCGGAAGCCTTGGCGGCGCGCATCGATGTTGGAGATGCGAATCTCCCACTTTGCATTCGGATCTTTGCTCAGCGCGTAGGCAAAATCCACGCGAAAGGTACGCTGCGACCCGCGCGGCACCGCGACGAGCACGCCGAGACCGGCGCCGAAGCGCGTCGGTGTCGACACGCCATACGGCGCGTCGCCGGCGCGAAGGAAGCCCGCATCGACGAACGGCGACACGCCCACGTCCGCCTGGTCGAACACGCCGCCGATGTACCAACGGTCCTCGAGCCGCACCACGGTGCGGCGCGCACCCGCATCGCGTGAATCGGCGTAGCCGCGCACGCCACCGTCCTGATCGCCGAGCGTGAGCTGCAGCGGAATGCGCTGCCGCCAGCCGGCGCCGAAGTCGCCCGTCAACACCGCGGTATGATGTTCCGTCAGCCGTTGAAACAAGCTCCCGCTCGCGCTGGCGATGATGCCGTCCCAACTATTGTCGTCATAGTTCTGTCGCCCCTCGCCCCGCCCCTGAAAGCGGAAGAACGTCGAGCGCCGGCCGATGCCTAGGTAGACGTCCGTCCCGACGAGGATGTCGTCGTCCGAGGTGCCGAACACGTTGATGCTGCGGCCGAAGATCACGCCGAGCTGAAAGCCATGCCGAACGTCCTGCGTCGCGTTGAGAACGTCGAGCCGCTCCGCTTTGCGGTAGTAGACGTTGCGCACGCCCCACAGCGCGTTGATGCGCGCGTTGTTACGGCTCTTGAACTGGCCAAGCAACGACGAATAGTCGACGCCCGGATCGAGCGTCGGCGGAAGCGCAGGCGAGTCTTCCTCGCGCGAGAACGAGAGGCCGAACAGGCTCAACCGACCCGGCACGCCGACGCGAATCACGCCGCCGACGTCGAAGAAACGGCGCCGGATGTCGACGAGCGCGTCGTCCTGATCGCTGCGGTGGAGGCCGAACAACTCCTTCCCATCGCTCACTCGAGTGCGCCACGCCGTGCGCTGCTCGTCGACGTAGAACGGATGGTAGACGTCGCCAAAATACTGGTGCTCGCCCTCGAAGCCGCGCCGCGCATTCACATCGACGATCCACGGCCGGCCGGCGAACTGGTAGTCGGTCATGCGCGCCCCGTACAGATCGCGGCCGTCGCCCTTCCGGTACTCCGCTTCGACGTGCCGGCCGGATCCGAGGAAGTTGCCGTCGCCGAGCTTCACGCCCGTCACCGACGCGCCCGACGTGCGCATGCCGACGATGGGCGTGAATTCGTCGATCGTCTCGACGGCGATCTGGACCCCGCCCTCGCCGTCGTCGATCGTGCGCACCCTCGCGTCGGCGATGAACGGCTGGCCGCGCATGATGCGCTCGGACTCCGTGCGCAGGCGCTCGCTGCAGCGGTCGCCGGTGGACAAAAGCAAGAATCGGCGAACGACATCGGTGTCCGTCGTTTTGTGCAAGACGTTCGCGGCGCGCACGCCGTATTCGACAAGCCGTCCCTTCTGCCCGTGAAAGGGTGGGCGCGTCATCACCGTCACCGAGCTGATCCGCTGGCCGCTGCAGGCGACGGCGGGATTCTGGGCGCTCGCGCCGCGCGCCGGCCCGAGCGCCGCGGCGAGCGCGACGCAGGCGGCAAGCGCCGGCGCGCGAATCGATCGACCGGTCGCGGGCATCGCGCGCGGGTAGGGCCAAGTGGGGCAGCCGGCGCCTCGCGCTAGCGCCCCATCCGGCGCTTGAGCTCGTCGAGCTGCCGCTCGGCGGCGGACTCGCGCGCCGCTCGGTCCATGTCGCGGCTGAGCGAATCGGCATGGTCCAACGTCTCACTCAGGTCGCGCATCGGCGGCGGCGTTGCTACCGACGACGGATTCGCCGCCGCGCTCTTGAGTTGCGCCGTCATCTCCTCGACCTCGCGCTCCACCAGCACCAGCTCGCCGCGCTGCGCGCCGAGCTTGCGCTCGAGCACCGCGACGCGCTCGCCCTGCTTGAGCGCAAAGCGCGCCGCCACCCCGGCCGTCTCCGCGTCTCGAATATCGGCGGCCATCTTGCCGCGGCGCGCGGTGGTCTCGAGCTCGCGCCGCTCGTGCGACAGCCGGCGCTCGGTCAGCGCGATGGCGTCGCGCACTTGGGCCAGCCCGACGCGCGCCTCGACCAGCGCGTCCTTCATCATCGCGACCACCGCGCGCCCTTCGGCCGGTGACGATGCGCGGCTCATCGCGTCGCGAATCGACTGGCGGAGCTGCTCGAACACGTCACGACTTGCGAGGGGTCCGCGCGTACACGCCGGCGCCGATCACACGATCGACGTCGGGCGATCCACACTTGGGGCACGTCATCACGCTCGCATCGTGGTCGGCGATCTTCTCGCGGCGCGCGAACGCGTGTTGACAGGCGCGGCACTGATAATCGTACGTCGGCATCGGCTCTCGAAATCGGTGGGGCGACGCGGTAGCATACGTGGCGGCACCGCCGCTTCGCAAGCGAAGTGCCGCTCGCATGACGCGATGCATACATGGAGATTCGCATGACCGTGATCGGCATCAGCGCCACGACCGAGACCATTCGCGATGCGCTGCGGACGCGTGTCAACGCGGCGTACATTCACGCCGTCGAGCGCTCCGGCGCGGTACCGGTCGTGCTCCCTCCGATCCAGTCGTCCGAACGCGCCGGCGAGATGCTGGACCGCGTGGACGGTCTCATCCTCACCGGCGGCGAGGACATCGATCCCGCGCGGTATGACGCCGCCGCGCATGCGGAGACCGGATCGCCCAACGCAGCGCGCGATGCGACGGAGCTCGCGCTCACCCACGCCGCGCGCGAGCGCGGCCTGCCGACGCTCGCGATCTGTCGCGGTATCCAGCTCCTCAACGTCGCGCTCGGCGGAACGCTCGTGCAGGACATCCCGAGCGAGCGGCCGAGCGCCGTCGACCACGATCCGCGCGGCGCTCGCGATGTGCGCGCGCACGCCATCGTCGTCGAGCCGGGGTCCGCGCTCGCCGCCGCCCTCGGGGTCGACGGCCTGCGCGCGAACTCGTTCCATCATCAAGCGGTCGATCGGGTCGCGCCGGGCCTCGGCGTCACCGCGCGAGCACCGGATGGGATCGTCGAAGGCGTCGAGTGGATCGGCGACGGTGCCTGGTGGGCGCTCGGCGTCCAATGGCACCCCGAGGAGCTGGTGGACGGAACCGAAGGATGGGATCGCAACCTCTTCGCTGCCCTCGCGCACCAGGCGCAGAACTACGGTCGAACAGTCGTTGGTCGTTAGTCGTGAGCCGCGGTAGGTGGATAAAGATGGGCTAACGACTAACGAACTCGCGACCGATGTCAGGCGACTCTCCACCGTGATTCGTCGCGCACCTGTCGCATGAGACGGTCGGGCGAATTGTTGTTCGGGAAGAGCATTGTGTCGCTAAGGCGGTTGAGCGCCACGCGCAGCGCGCCGAAGCGGTCCGCGGCATCGTGGTACAGGTCGTTGAGGCCGTGCTCCCGCGCCAGCCGGTGGTCGGCCGCGAGCTGGAAGCCGCGCCGCCCCAGATCCTCGTAATAGTCGAGCGGCGGACCGCCGCGACGCCAGCGGCGATGCTCGATGTAGTCGGGAAAGAGCCCGCTCATCCACAGCGCGTAGTTCCCGAGGTGCGCGCGGACGAGAAAGTTGCGGCGGGCGTCCGGACCATCGACGTCTTCGACGAGCGCGGCGAGCGTGTCGTACTGCTCGTCGTCCGTCGCCGAGACGCGCGTGAACGCATCGCGGAGCCCGAAGTGCAGCATGATCGACGCGACGTAGTCGGAGAGCACGCGATCGTTCTCACCGACCGATCGCAGCGCGTGCCGCACGACGACGTAGCAAAACAGCGGGTAAGAAGTGTGGGCACCCAAGGATGATCGCTTGATGGCCGCGACCAGTCGCGGATCGTCGAGCACCGCGTCGAACCCTTCGTCGCGAAGCCGGCTTTCGACCGCCTCGACATCTTCTCCGACCGCGCGCGCCAAGAGCCGCGTCGCAAGCTGCGCGTCGTCTCGACCGAGTGAAGCGCGAACGTTTGCCAAGATCATCGGCGTGCCTCCGTTGACGTTCCTACACTTCAGTCACGTCTTCGTTACCTGAAAACTGAAGCGTTCGTAACCCCCCAACTGAAAACAGCGGCGCCCG
>JBDUCS010000195.1:0-7689 GCA_040003335.1 Gemmatimonadaceae bacterium
CTCGGACGTACTTGCCGCAGAGCCAATGGAATTCGGCGCTCGACATCGGCCGCTGAAACTCCGGCGCGCGCATGATCTGCCGGAAGAAGGCGTCGGTCGAGAGGAGCACGTCGTAGTCGAAGAAGATGTCGTAGATGCGCACGACGCCCTCCTCGCGCAGCACGACGTCGCTCTCGGTCGCGTTGCCGCGGTGCATCGCCAGGCCGAGTCCGAAATGCGTGTCGTGATACAGGTTCGCGCCCGTCGAGACGATCCAGTCGACGAAGCCCGCCTCGATCAGTGGAATCAGCACGCCGATGCCGAGCCCCGCCGGCGTGAGCGCGCCGGTGAGCGTCATGCCGACCGTCGTGTCGGCGGCGAGCATCTTCTGCGTGAAGAGCGCGCACGCTTCGCGGAGCCGCGCCGCGTTGTAGGCGAGAAACGTCCCGTCGATCAAGTCGGCGACGCTCTCGCCGCCGACGACCGGCGTGGGGTCGATGCGCTGTCCGCGCAGGAACTTGCTCCGCTCGTGCGAGGTGTGGACCGCCCCCGCGCGCTCCCGGGCTTCGGCCTCCCGCTTCTGCGTCGCCTTGGGCGCCGCGGCCGACGGCCCACGTTTGCGCGATCCGCCAAACGAGGAATTGCGCTCTAGGGGAGCGGAGGAATTGGATTTGGATTTCCCCTTGCCCCGAGCCCCTGGCCCCGCACCCCTCGGCTTCTTCACGCCTCCCCCCGTGCCCGCATCGTCTGCGTGTTCGTCTCCCATGCCGACATCACCGCCTTCGCCGCCTCGGCCGGATCGTCTGTCAGGATGAGAAGATCCATGTCGCCCGGCGAGATTTTTTTCTCGACGAGCACGCGCGACTGCAGCCATCGGATCAGCCCGGCCCAGTAGTGGCGGCCGAACAGGATCACCGGGAACTGCGAGATCTTGCCCGTCTGAATGAGCGTCAGCGCCTCGTACAATTCGTCGAGCGTGCCGAATCCGCCGGGGAAGATGACGAACGCGTTGGAGTACTTGATGAACATCGTTTTCCGCACGAAGAAGTAGCGGAAGTTGATCAGTGTATCGACGTAGGGGTTCGCGCCCTGCTCGAACGGGAGCTCGATGTTGCAGCCGATCGACTGGCCGCCCGCTTCCTTCGCGCCCTTGTTCGCCGCCTCCATGATGCCGGGGCCGGCGCCCGTGATGATGGCGAAGCCCGCTTCGGCGAGGAGCCGCGCCACCTCGACGGCGGCGGCGTACATCGGATCGTCGGGACCGGTGCGCGCGCTCCCGAAAATGGCGACGCCCTTTTCCACCGACGCCAGGGTGTCGAAGCCTTCCACGAATTCACTCGTGATGCGCATGACGCGCCACGGGTCGGTCAGCGTGTAGTCGATCGTCGCGCCAGGCGTGTTCGAGGCGAGGAGCTTCTCGTCTTCGGTGACGGCGAAGCCGACCGCGGCGCGGATCGATTGATCGACGACTTTGGTCGCGCCCTTGTGACGCGCCGGCGATTTTTGCGAGGGCGGCACGCGGCCGGCCGCGAGATGACCGGACTCGGTCCGCTCGCGCAACGCATCGCGCGACTGCTGCTCCGCCTCCGCGCGCTGGGCCGGGTTCGTCTTGCGGCCAGTCGCCGTGCGCGGCTGCTTGCCCGCCACCTCGCGCTTCGCCTTCGCCGCGCCGTTCTTCTTCGCCATGCAAGTCTCGGGTGCCGGGAAACGAACAAAGCTAATAGGGAGGGGCTAGGGACTAGGGGCTAGGGACGGCGCTCGCGTTACCTTGGGGAATGCCCGAGCACCGAACACCGAGCCCTGATCGCCGCGCGGTCGTGGTCATTCTCGCCGATGGCCTGCGCGCCGATACGCTGGCGGCGGAGATGGATGCGGGCGCAGTACCCGCGCTGGCGCGAATGCGCGACGAGGGCGGGCTGCACACCGTCTCGACCGTCTTTCCGTCGGTCACGGGGCCGGCGTACGCGCCGTTCCTGATGGGGCGATTCCCCGGCGCCGTCGGACTCCCGGGCCTCCGGTGGTACGATCGCGCGCGCCTCCGCGCCTCGTGGCCGGACTACTGCCGCAGCTACGTCGGGCCGGACATGCGGATGGTCGATGCCGATATCGATGCGGGCGCACCGACGGCGTTCGAGCTCGCGCCCTCATCGCTCGGCGCAATGAACATGATCGGTCGCGGGCTGCCGCGCCGACATCGTTTGGGAAGCGGCGCCCTGTTCGCGCTGCGCGCCGCCGGCGTTCACTTCCGCGGCGATGTGCGCGGGTGGTTGCGCATCGATCGCGATGTGGCGGGCGCCGTGGCGCGGCACGTGAGCGCGCACGAGCCGGCCTTTACCTTCGCCGCCCTCACCGGCATCGACAAGACATCGCACGCGGCCGGTCACGAGGCGTCCGCCGTGCGCGACGCGTTGCGCATCGTCGACGACCTCGCCGCCGAGTTGCGGCACGACGCCGAGCGCGATGGACGGTGGGAGCGGATGCAGTTGTGGGTGGCGAGCGATCACGGCCACTCCCCGGTCCGCGCGCACGATGACATCGCCGGCGTCGTGCGCGCCGCCGGCTTCGGCGTCATCGCGCACCCGTGGGTCTACGGCCACCGCCGCGACGTCGCGGTGATGGTGAGCGGGAACGCGATGGCGCATCTCTACGTCGAGCTGTCGCGTCGCGAGCGGCCGTGGTGGCCCGGTCTCGCGAGTCGCTGGGATGTGCTCGCCGAGCGGTTGCTCGAGCGTCCGTCGGTCGACCTCGTGCTGCTGCCGCACTCGCCGACGCGCTGCGAGGTGCGCGGGTCGGCTCGAGGCGCGGCGATGATCGAGCGGGACGGCGAGCGGTATCACTACCGCCCGATCACCGGCGATCCGCTCGGGCTCGGCGACCTGCCGGCGCTCACCGCCGACGAGAGCCACGACGCGACGATGGAGAGCGACTATCCCGATGCGCTCGTGCAGATCGCGTCGCTCGCCGGCTCGTCGCGCGCCGGTGACGTGATTCTCTCGGCGGCGCGCGATTGGGACTTTCGCGCGCATTGGGAGCCGATCCCGCACCGCTCGTCGCACGGCGCGCTGCACCGCGAGCACATGCTCGTGCCGCTCCTCCTCAATCATCCGGCCGCCGACACGCCCCGCCGCACGACCGACGTCTTCGCCAGCGCGATGGATGCGCTCGGCGTGCCGCTCCCGGGGAGCCTCGATGGCCGCTCGTTCGCGGCCGCGCCGGCTCTAGCGCGGTAGCGGTGGAAGGCTCGACGTCGGGCGCTTGGAGACGACGTCGTCCTGGGTGCCGACCACGCCGTCCGGCCCGACCGAACGCAGCTCGTACGAGCGCGGCCCGACGAAATAGACGAACGGCCGTCCCCACCCGTCGAGCAGCCACAGGCTGTCGGGGTTCGGAAAGCGAGTGTACTGCACCGTCATCAGCTGCTCGAGCTTCTCCGGCACGTGCCCGCGCACCAGACGGAAGCGCGACACCATCTCGTGCACGCGTTGCGCGTTCATGATCGTCATGCCGCGGCGGATACGGTCGGCATCGGTCTGCGCTTCGCGGCGCGCGCCGAGCGAGTCGTCGACCGTCGCGACGACGCTCAGCGGCGCGCGCTCGTCGGCGCGGCATGGCACGCGCGTCGCGAGCACCACGGCACGCGGCTGCTGGAAGGGATCGGGCGACACCGCCGACGCGTGGGCGAGCCCGTGCAGCGAGTCGGGCGAGGCGATGCCGAGCCGGAGATCGATCCCCGCCTCGGACTCGCGCCACGCGACGCCGACGGAGTCGCCGCCGATCATCTCCCACGCCGCCCGCACGTCGCGCGACGGGATCCTCGTCACGCTCGGTGCCGGACGGAGTGCGCGGAAGCGCGAGCGATAGAGGAGCGGCATCGTGTCGAGCACGATGCGGCGCGGAAGGATGGCCGATGGATCACCGGCCGGCCACCCGGCGGCGAACCACCACGGCCCGTAGTTCACCTCGAAGCAGCCGGCGACCGCGGCGGGCGCGAAGCGCGGCTCGCGCGACTCGGGCCGCGGCGCGCTCATCGTGATGCGCGAGGATGCGCTCTGCGCCGTGAGCGGCGCAGCGGTGAGGGCGATCGTACAAACGAAGAGGGGCGACGCGGCGCGGCTAAAACGCAAGCAACGATCCTACGCTGGCGGGGTCGCATCGTGCGAAACGGCGGAGCCGGTCCGTGGCACCGGGGAGCAATTCGGCCTACATGTGCATGGTGCCACGCCGCGCACGGTCAGTCAAGCGACTTCAACTGTGCGCGCCGTCACCGCGCTTCGGCAGGATCTCGTAGCCGGCCGCGACGACGGCTTCGAGCACCGCGCGCACGCTGTTGCGATCGAGATCCTTCGCCAGCTCCGAGAGCTGGTCGTACGGCACCATCATCTCTTCGCCCGTCTCACTCGTGCGCGATATCACGCCTTGTGACCGCTTGGTCGCCATCCACCGGTCGTGGACCGCGGCCGAGATGCGCTCGATTAGATCCGCCACGGCAGTGTCTCGCGGAAGAAGGAAAAGTGACTCCCAGGAGCCCCGCACCAGTCGCCCGGTACCGGACCCTCACGGTGTGAGCGCCTTGGGTTCGATTCGCACGATCCAGAGCCCGCTGTACATGTCATTCACGTACGCGAGCCCGTTCTTCACGACGACGCCCCACGTGAACGCCTTGTTCGGCACCTTCGCATCCGCCGCCGCCGGCTGTACCTGCGCGATCTCCCGACCCTGCGTGCGCAGGTCGCCGCGTAGCTCGCCGCTCACGTCGAACGCATGGAAGCCGGCGTTATACGCGCCCATGTAGAGCGTGTCGCCGGCGACCCACACGTTGTGCACGCCGCCGTTCTCCGGCTCGTACCACGCCACCGACTTTGGATGCTCGATGTCACTCACGTCGATCACCTGCAGCCGGCCGTAGGCGCGAATGTTCGCGAGGTCGAAGCCCTGCGCAGATGGCGGCGGAAACACCTCGTCGCCGACGAATACGTAGTTCTTGCTCCGCCACGCCGTGTGCGTGCCGCGAATGAAGCCCGCGCCGTACTGCGCCTCGGCTTCCTTGTACATCGAGTTGAGATCGTACTTGAGCTGGCTGATCAGCTTGGGCGCGCTCGGAGTTCCGCCCTTGATGCCGTTGCCGATGTCGAGCATCACGAGGCCGTCGTTCCAGTAGCTCACATAGGCGATCCCATCCTGCACGTCCACGTCGTGCAGCGACCGCCCCGCGTCGCCCCGCGCCGTGCGCCACTCGCCCGTCCACTTGGGGTGCAGCGGATCGTTGATGTCCACGACATCCAGCGCGCCGGTGCCGTCGTTGGTGAGATAGACGTGCGTGCCGTACTTCGGCTGCGTGTAGACGAACGCCGAGTGCACGCCGCTCGTCACGTTCTCGGTGAAATCGGCGACCGCCTTCGGGTGCGCCGGGTCGGCCAGCGAGGCGATCACGATGCCGTTCTTGCGGTCGGCGGCACCCTCCCGCGTAAACACGAGCCACTTGCCGTCGGCCGTCGACATCACGTCGTTGATGCTGCGTGCGTTGGCGACGATCGAGTCCGTGATCACTGGCTTCGACGGATCGCTCACGTCCACGGCGTAGATGCGGTCGCCGCCGAGCACGGTTCCCAGGTACGCGTGCTTGCCATCCGGATGCACCCACACCTCGCTCGGCCACATCTCACCGCGAGCGAGATGGCCGACGACCGTCGTCTTGCGGCGCACGTCGCGCGGCTTCAGGCGGGCGACCGTCTCCGCCGTGCGCGTGCCGAAGCTCGCCGACACCACGTAGTCTTTGGCGAGGTAGCCGACGAACGCGCCGTCGGGATCGATCGACCCTTCGCCCGGCGCGAAGCTCCAGCTCGGCGTCAATCCGGCGATCGCCTTGCCGGCCGCGTCGAGCGGCGTCGCGGTGAAGCGGAGCACGTCACCCTGCCGCGCCTCCGGACTCGACGGCGTGATCCGCACCTGCGCGATCGTGTTCGGCAGCACCGTGACGGTCGCGCTCTCGCTCGCGCCGCCGGCCGTCGCGGTGAGACGCGCCGTCCCCGCGCCGACGGCGGAGACGATGCCGTCGGTCACCGTTGCCACTCCCGGCGCCGACGACGTCCACTCGATGCGGTCGCCGAATCGCTCGTCGCCCGATGAGGAGAAGGCGCGCGCCGCGGCGCGAATGCGCTGGCCGGCCGCCAGCCGCATTCCCTTGGGCGCGATCTCGACACGCGTCGCCGGCCCGGCGACGATCCGGATCTCGACGCGCTCGATCTTGGGCTTGGCGCCCGGGACGATCGCCACGACGGCGACGGGGATCGTGCCGACGGAGCCGCCGTGCACCATGCCTAACGAGTCGACCTTCCCCTCGAACATGCCGCCCGCCGCGAAATAGCGAATTCGCGCCTCGGGTACGTCCTTCCCGCTCGCATCGAGCGCGTGCGCCGAGAGCTTTACGGAATCGCCGGCGACGACGCTCCGCGCCCCGGATACCGTGAGGCGCGCGACGGGCGAGGCGGGCACCGTGGGCGCTTGCGCAGCCGGTACTTGGAGGCCAAGCAACACGAAGAGGATCATGGTCGGAATCCGATTGAGTTCGGTGATCGATGATCGGTGATCGGTGGTCGGCCGTCTGTGAACGCGATCGGACTAGAAGGCGTCGGTGACCGGATGCCGGATCACACCGAACACCGAACACCGAACACCGCGTTCATGGCGTCAATTTCTTGGGCTCCATCCGCACAACCCACAGTCCGTTGTGGAAGTCGTTGACGTAAGCCAGTCCGTCTTTTGGATTCACGACGACGCCCCACGTCATCGCGCTGTTCTTGATGTTGCCGTCCATGTCCGCCGTGTTGACGCTGGCCATCTCGCGTCCCTGCGCACGCAGGTCGCCGCGCAATTCGCCCGAGATGTCGAAGGCGCGGAAGCCGGCGTTGTATGCGCCCATGTACAGTGTGTCGCCGGCGACCCACACGTTGTGCACGCCGCCGAACTCGGGCTCGTAATACGCGACGGCCTTGGGATGCTCGATGTCGCTCACGTCGACGACCTGCAGCCGCCCGTACATCCGATCGGCGGCGGCGTCCTTGGCGCCCTTCACCGGCGCCGCGCGGTAGACCTCGTCGGCGATGAAGACGTAGTTCTTGTGGCGCCACGCCGTGTGCGTGCCGCGCGTGAAGCCGATCCCCGACTCGTCCTCCACCTGCTTGTACATCCGGTCGAGATCGTACTTGTACTGGGCGACGATCTTGGGCGCGCTCGGGGTGCCGCCCTTGATGCCGTTGCCGACGTCGAGAATGATCAGCCCGTCGTCCCACCAGCTGCCGTACAGCAGGCCGTCGCGCACGTCGATGTCGTGCAGGTAGAGCGGTGAGCGGCCGTACCCTTCCGGTCGCGGCGGACGCCACTGCGCGACTTCCTTCGGATTTTTCGGGTCGTTGATGTCGATGATGTGCAGCGCGCCCGTGCCGTCGTTCGTGAGGTAGACGTGGGTGCCGTACTTCGGCTGCTGGAAGACGTACGCCGAGTGCACGCCACTCGTCACGCCGGTGGTGAACTCGCTGATCGCCTTCGGATGCAGCGGGTCGTGCGTGTCGGCGATCACGATGCCGTTCTTGCGGTCGGCCGCTCCCTCGCGCGTGAACACCATGTAGTTGCCGTCGGGCGTCGTCATCATGTCGTTCACGAGGCGGGTGTTGGCCTGGATCGAGTCGACGATGACGGGCGCGGCGGGATTCG
>JBDUCS010000196.1:0-7663 GCA_040003335.1 Gemmatimonadaceae bacterium
AGTCCGTAGTGACTCTCGACTCACTGATTATCGACGACCGTCATGAAACCCTTAGCCCGCTGATCATTCAGGTCACGACACTATTGAGTTCACGTGTTCTTCGTCCACAGCTACAGCTCCCACCTCACAGTTTTCTCGACCGGCCGTGCGCGCGAAAAGGGGTGAGCTCGCCATATGGCGATCTCACCCCTGATTCCGACGACAGACTGTGAAGTGAAGACTGTAGACTGTGAGCTCCAAACGTTAAAAACTGCCAAAGCAGCTCAGTCGAATAGTTTCTTGAACAGTTATTTCGACGCCGTCTTCAGATCGATCGGCCGCTGCACGCCCCAGTCGCTCTCGGCGATCGCCACCTGCTTCGCCAACGGGGCACTCAGGTTGAAGGCGATCGGGCCCTGCAGGTTCACGGTCGCGATGTCGTCGCGCGTGCGCGGCAGCGTCACGATCGTGAGGATCGCAATGTCCGCGGCTTCCTTCGCCTCGAGGCGCGACAGCTCCAGCGTGCCCAGATCGACCGAGTAGTCGTTGAAGAAGATGAACGGGTCGACGACGAGGAAGGCCAGCGTGCCGTACTCGGCCGACTGCAGCCAGAACATCCCCACGCGCGCGGTGGCGACGAGGACGAAGGCGCGGCATTCCGGGAAGCCGAACAAGCCGGCCGGAAAGGTGATGATCTCGTCCGCGGGGATCGACAGCGGACCGAGCAGATCGGAATGAACGAGAACGTCCACAGAGGGCACGAGCGCCGCGGCGGCGGAAGGGCTCATCGAAGATAGTCGGTGAGGGTCATGCCCATGACTTTCGAGGTTGCGAGCATCGCCGCTTGATACGCGGTCTGCCGGCTGACCATGTCGGTCACCGCCTTCTCAAGATCGACGTCCTGCAGATTCGACTCGAAGGTCTGGAGATTGATTTTCAGCGCGTCCAGGTTCGAGCTCGTCACCTGGAGCTGATTGCTGCGCGCGCCGAAGTCGCCCAGCACGTCTTGCACGCTGGCGAAGGACGCGTCGATGGTGGCCGACGACTGGCTGATCTTGCCGGTGTCGTCGGCGCCGAGCGCGACGGACAGCTCCTTGATCGCCGCCAGCGCGCCGGAGTCGAGGAACACCTGCCTTCCGTTGTGCGTCGACTTGAGCAGCTGCGACGCCAAGGCCTCGACGAGGCGCTCCCCCGACGGCGGGGCCGCGGCGAAGCCGGGCTGCGTCGGATCGAACGGCGCGCTCTGCGACCGGACGCCGCCAAAGAGATACCCATCGCCGAACTTCGTATTCCCGAGCTGGACCGCCTGTTTCATCAGCGAATCGACCTCGGTCTTCGTCGCCGCCCGCGTTTGCGAGTTGGCGGTATCCGACGCCTGCGACACGGCGAGCGTCTTCACGCGCGTCAGAATGTCGATGAGGCTGTTGACCGCCGTCTCCTCCGCCTGCACGCGCGACTCGGCCGACGTGATGTTCCTCTTGTAGGTGTCGAGGGCGCGTAGCGACCCTCCGGCCCGCATCACGTTCGCGGAGGCCGCGGGATCGTCCGACGTGCGCTGAATGCGCCGGCCGCTCGAGATCTGCGATTGCGTCTCGCTAATCGCGCGCATGTTGGACTGCATGTTCGCGAGCGAGTTGTCGCGGATATAGCTGTTTGTGATTCGCATCGCTGTCTCGTCCGGGCTGCGGCTTGGATGCCCGGGGGGTGTTGCAGTGCAGAGGCTAGGAGCGTCTTACTGTCGAAGTGTCGGACCTGGGACCGCGCAACTTGAGTCCTCCCTGATGGCGGATCGCGGATCGTGGATCGCGGATCGTGGGATGGGGTCGAAGCGGCGGAGCCGCATCGATACGAGACACCGTGACACCGGACATCGCGCCATTCTAGTGAATGACGCGGCAAAACCGTGCCGAGCAGTCCCACAATCTCCAATCCAAGCTTCACGATCCTTGTCGACCATCCTGTGCGTAGATGACGAGCCGTCCGTCGGCCTGATTCTCGAGGACACCCTCGAGCGCGCGGGACATCGGCCGGTGACGGCGAGGAACGTCCCCGAAGCGCTGCAGATCCTGGCGCGCGGCGGCGTGGACCTCGTCATCTCCGACTACCGGATGCCGGGGCTCACCGGGCTCGAGCTCCTCGAGCTGATCGCGCGCGAAGGCTACGACATCCCGCTGATCATGCTCACGGGCTACGCCTCGATCGAGCACGCCGTGGCGTCGATCAAGGCCGGCGCGGTGGACTACATCACCAAGCCCATTCGGCCGGAACAGCTCGAGCTCGCCGTCGAGCAGGCGTTGGAGTTCGTGCGCCTGCGCAAGGAGAACGAGGCGCTGCGCCGCGAGGTGATGGAGTTCCGCAACGAGCGCCAGATCATCGGCGAGTCGACGGCCATCCGGCGTCTGTTGCAGACGGTCGCGATGGCGGCACCGACGCGCGCCACGGTGCTGCTGCAAGGCGAGTCGGGAACGGGCAAGGAGCTGTTCGCGCGAGCGATCCACGATCAATCCGACCGCCGCGACAAGCCCTTCATCAAGCTCAACTGTGCCGCGCTCCCGGAGGGCCTGGTCGAGAGCGCGCTGTTCGGCCACGAGCGGGGCGCGTTCACCGGCGCGGTGAAACGCGTGGAAGGCGCCTTCGAGCGCGCGCACCGCGGCACGCTCCTCCTGGATGAGATCTCCGAGATGCGGCTCGACCTCCAGGCCAAGCTGCTGCGCGTGTTGCAGGAGCAGGAGTTCGAGCGGGTCGGCGGCACTTCACCCATCCGCGTCGACGTCCGGATCATCGCGACGACGAACCGCGACCTCGCCGCTGAAGCGGCCGGCGGCACGTTCCGGCAGGACCTCTTCTATCGCCTGAGCGTGATCCCGATTCGCATCGCGCCCCTGCGCGAGCGCGCCGAGGATGTGCCGCTCCTCGCGTACCGCTTCGCGATGCGGACGGCGAGCGAGATCGGCAAGGAGATCACCGGCCTCTCCAACGACGCGGTCGAGATGCTCACGCGATACGCGTGGCCGGGCAACGTGCGCGAGCTGCAGCACGCGGTCGAGCGCGCGGTGATTCTCAGCACTGAGCCAACGCTGCAGGTGCAGGCGTTCGAGGGCCAGCGCTTCGGTCTCACGCACTCCTTCGCCGGCGCCCCGCAGCGGCCGAGTTACGCCGCGCTGGCGAGCGACGACCGCACCGGTGTCGCGACGGTGAGCGGCATCGTGCTCGAGACGCTCAACGTCGCCGAAGCCGAGCAGGCGCTGATCCAGCGCGCGTTGATCGCCGCCGACAACAACCGCACGAAGGCCGCCGAGTTGCTGGGCATGAGCGTGCGCACGCTGCGCAACAAGTTGAACGGCCCGGGGCGCGACCTCGACGACTGACGTCCGGGAACGACAACAGATCGTCAACAGATTGTCATCGCGGCGGCGCTGAAGACTTGAGCGACGCCGTTTCGCATCCGGCACCTTCTGTCACACAAAGCGCTCGGCAGTTCTTGCCGTTCTGGCGATTCCTTCCGAGCGGCAAGACGCGCCAACGAGCGATCCACTCGTTAGGCAGACACCGAGTGAAGTCGCGCGAACGCAAAGAGTTGTGCGCGCACCGCGCGCCGCGAAATGCGCACAGCCGCAGGTGGCACCGCGGTTGCCTTTACATGGCCTCGCAAGGCTCGCTCTCAACGCATCGATCACGGATCACTGAGCACCGATCACCATGCCTTTTGGATTCATCGGCCGCGTCTCGCAGACCGCCCAGCTTCGCGAAGGGCTCGACGTCGGGAGCCAGCGCGTGCGCGCGATTGGTGCGCGCGTCGCACAGGCAACGATGAAGGGCGCCGACGGATTCGCGCTCCCTCAGACGCAGCCCGGCCAGCTCGGCGTGCAACAGCCCGGCAAGCCGATCGACTTGGAGACGGAGATGGTGAATCTCGCCGACGAGCAGCTCCACTACGAAGCGACATCGCAGAGATGACGGAGTTGCACGAGGCACAGATGAACGCGGTTGGCAATACCGGCAACAATGCAGCGATCAGTTCCGATTCTTCCGTCCGGCCGCGCGCGGGTGACGCGGCTCGATCTTCCCACCCGAGGTCTTAGCGTATGGACAGCAAAGCGCTGTGGCAGCGATACTCCGCCGGCGATGACGCCGCGCGTGAGGCACTGCTCACGGAACATCTCAGCTTGGTGCACCACGTCGCGCGTCAGATCAGCCGCAGTCTCGCCGCGGCGACCGACTTCGACGAGCTCGTGAGCGCCGGCACGATGGGGCTGATCAACGCCCTCGGAAGCTTCGACACCTCGCGCGGTCTCGCGTTCAGCACCTTCGCGGTGCCCCGCATTCGCGGCGCGATTCTCGACGAGCTGCGTCGCCAGGATCACGTGCCGCGCTCCATTCGCCGCAAGTCGCGCGAGATGGCGGCGGCGCGCGAAGCGCTGATGCGCGCCAACGGGCGCCCGCCCGAAGACCGCCAGCTCGCCGAGGGCATGAAGATCGATCTCGACACGCTGTGGCGCTGGCAGGCCGAGGTCGAGGGTGCCGTGCACGTGCCGCTCGACCGCCCCGCAGGTGATCGCGAGGACGGCAACCAGCCGCCGATCGAGATGCTCACCGGCGAGGGCAACGAGCAGGGTGTCGAAGAGAAGATGATTCGCTCGCAGGAACTGGAGATCATGCGCGAGGCGATCCTGCGGCTCAAGGAGCAGGAGCGCACGGTGCTATCGCTCTACTACTTCGAGGAGCTGAAGCTCCACGAGATCGCCACGATTCTCAACCTGACGGAGTCGCGCGTGTCGCAGATCCGGTCGAAGGCGCTGTCGAAGCTGCGCACGGAGCTGGCGCCGATGCGGGAGTCGGTGGCATGAGCCGGATCACGGGAAGCATGCCCAGCATCCGCGTGCCGCGGCCGGTCACAAGCAGCTTCGCCGCCTACTCCCCGCTCCCCACGGCGGCACAGGCGCCCGAAGCGGTCGCGGCCCGGTAACACGGCCGGCCGCCGCGTCGGCAACGGCGTGCTGTTGTGCGTAGCATCCGGCACGCCGGCACGGCAAAAATTGCCGGATGGGGACAGAATTGCCGGGCGGAAAGCGTTGCCGGTACGATCGCCGACTTCGACTAAATGCATTGCTTAGTAGTGACTTACGGCGCAGATCGGCGCCGTTTTTCGTTGGGCACGGCGGGTGCTCTTGTAGAGAGCGTCGGGCGTCGGGCTTAAGCGTCGGACACCGCAGTCCGATTGCCCACGACCGTTCTCCGACGACCGACGACTGTCGACTGACGACTCCAAATATGACCAATCATGAGCGATCCGACCTCGGGGATGAGCAGCGCGGCCTCGGCACTGAGATACTAGGAGCGGCGGCAGGAAGTAGTATCGAACAACCTTGCCAACGTCTCGACCGGTGGATTCAAAGCCGAGCGAGTGTTCGCACGACTGGTGGGCGATGCGTTGACGGTCCCGGATACGGCGAGCGACATGCGCGGCGGGTCGATCCGGCCGACGAGCAGCCCAACGGATCTCGCCCTCGATGGACCGGGATTCTTCGTCTTGGACTCACCGAACGGTGAGCGCCTCAGGCGCGGCGGCACGTTCCGTGTCGTCGATGGCAATACCTCGTCGGAGCTCGCCATCAGCGCGACCGATCCGGGCGCGCTCGTGATCAAGGGACAGGCGGAGCAACTCCGCGACATCGGCGGCACGCTCGGCGCAACGACCGACGCGCTGCGCACGACGATCCCTGGTCATCAGGCGACGCTCGACACGCTCGCGTCGACGATCGTGACGACGGTGAACGGGTTGCACGCGACCGGATGGACGGCGGCCGCGGGCGGCACGGGAACAAACTTCTTCGACCCCGCCGGCACGACCGCGGCGACGATCGACCTCTCGGCGCAGGTGAAGGCGAACGCGCAGGTGATCGCTGCCGGCACCACCGTTAACGGCGCCGGCGACAACTCACTGGCGCTCGCGCTCGCCGGATTGCGCAGAAAGTGACGATTGGCACGACCACCGCGTCGATCAACGAGTACTACTCGAACCTCGTGACCGACGTCGGCTTTCTAGTCAACACCGCCGCCAGCTCGGTTACCGTGCACGGCACGCTCGCTCAGCAGGCACAAGCCCGCCGGTCGAGCGAGTCCGGCATCTCGACGGATGAGGAGCTGATGTCGGTCTTGCGCTTTCAGCATGCCTACGCGGCCGCCTCGAAGCTCGTAAACGTCGCCGACGAGATGGCGCAAACCATTTTGGCCATGGGCCACTAGTAGACCCCTCGGATGCTCATACTCAGTCGCAGGGATGGCGACTCAATCATCATCGACGGCGGCATTCGCGTCGTTGTGCTCGAATGCGACCGGCGCGGAGTGCGCCTGGGCATCGAGGCCCCGCCGGAGGTGCGCATTCTCCGCGGTGAGATCGTCAACCAGATCGCCGACCAGAACCAGCGCGCCAGCGCCACCGTCGAGACACGAGGGTGGTTGGATGTCATCCCCGTGTCCAAGCCTACGTAACGGTTATCGGGGATCGGTGTTCGCTGTTCGGTTCTCAATCACTGACGTATCATCGGCGGCGCGGACTCTCTCCAGCGCCGCCGATTCGCATCCAGCCGTCAGTGCGTCGCGCCGCGCTCTTTCTCGCGGCGGCGGGTCTCCGGCAGCGACGGGAGCGAGAGCACGAGCCATCCGCCGGCATCGCGAATCGTGCCGCCCAACGACTCGGCGATCGCACCGAGCGTCGGCGTGGTCGGCGGCGGCGCGCCGTCGGGCGACGTGAACGTGAAGGTGACCGTTTTCTCATCGCCCTCGTAGCGCACCAGCAGCTGCCGCGCCCCGGCGCGCGCCGCGGCGACGATGCCGGCGAGGATCGCGCGGAGGAGCACGGGCCGGTCGGCAACAACGGGAAAGACGTCCGGCGCGCCGGCGACCTCCACCTCCACGCCCCGCAGCTCGCGATGGTGGCGCACCAAGCCGAGCAGGTCGCGCTTGAGCTCGGGGATATGCACCGGATCGGCGCGCCCCTCGGCGGGCACCAGCCGCATGAGGCGAAGAATCTCCTCGAGCTTCCCGACTTCCTGCGCGATCGTGTCGCTCATCAGCCGGGGATTGGTCTCGCCCAGCTCGAGCGTCTGGCCGATCACGGAGATCGTCGAGATCCGGTTGCTGAGCGCGTGCGCGAGTCCTGCGAAGAGGCCGTCTTCCACGGCCTCCTCGCGCGCGGTCCCCGACACCTGGTTCCGCGGGCCCTTTCCGGCTGCGTCATGAGTCATGAGTTGTCGTTCCCCGGACCATGCACCCGGCACCCGACACGATGAAGTTGTCCTCAGGGGCGCCGATAGTGATACGCACGGCACGGATGCCCTGTTCCACTTACCACGCACAGGGATGAGCGCGTGCTAGTCATCGTCGGACTCGTCGTCGTCTTCGGAAGCATCATCCTCGTCTACACCATGCACCACGGCCAGCTCGCCGTGCTCGTGCAGGTGAACGAGTTTCTCATCATCGGCGGCGCCGGGCTCGGCGCGATGATCGTGGCTAATCCGATGTCCGTCGTCATTGGACCGATGGCCAATGCGATCGAAGCGAAGATCGCGTCCGAGCACGCGTACATGATGTGCATTCGTACCGCGCTCCTCAGCTTCTCGCGCGGCGACTCGCCGATGACGAGCGTCGAATTCGCGCGCCGCAACATCGAGCCCGTCGACCG
>JBDUCS010000197.1:0-7591 GCA_040003335.1 Gemmatimonadaceae bacterium
CGCCATGAGACCCGAGCCCGCGAGGAGCACGAGCGCCAGCGCGACCTGCACGACGACGAGCGCGCTGCGGACGCGTCGCCGCTCGCGGCTCGACGTGCCGGCGCGGCCGCCTTCCTTCAACACGGCATTGAGGTTCGGCGTGCCGTAACGCAGCGCCGGCAGAGCGCTGAACAGGATCGCCGACACTATCGTCACGGCCATCGCGACGACCATCACACGCGCGTCGATGCCGACCTCGGCAATGCGCGGGAGTTGGCTGGCCAGCGAGGGCAGCAGGCGGACCGCTGCCGCGGCGAGCGCAACGCCGGCCGCGCCACCGATCGCCGCGAGCACCATCCCTTCAACGAGAAACTGGCGGATCACTTCGCCGCGACCGGCGCCGAGCGCGGTGCGAACCCCGATCTCCTTCTGCCGCGATTCGGCGCGAACCAGAAAGAGGTTCGCGACATTGGCACAGGCGATGAGGAGCACGAACCCGACGGTGCCGAGCACGACCCAGAGCACACCGCCGATGTCGCCCACGATGTCGTCACGGAGGGAGGTGATCACGACCTTCATCTTCGCCTCTTCCAGCATCGAACTCGTCATGAGGCCGGGATACACGACGGGCAGCGTCACCAGCAGACGCTGGAGATCGGCCTGCGCTTGTTTGGCCGTGATGCCCGGCTTGAGCCGTGCCAGGGCGCCGTAGCTGAAGTTCGCCGCGTTCACCTTCGACGGATCGAAGCCCATCGGGAGCCACACTTTGGTGTCGGCCTCGGGAAACTGGAAGCGCGCCGGCAGGATGCCGATCACCTCGCGCGACCGGCCGTTCACCTGCAGCGTCCGTCCGACCAGCGACGGATCGCGCCCGAACTTCCGCGTCCAGAGCGCCTCGCTCACGAGCATCACCGGCGCCGCGCCCGGACGATCGTCGGCTTCCGAGAACGTGCGTCCGGCGATCGGCACCACCCGCATCGTCGGCAGCAGGCTCGCCGTGATGTCGGCGCTGAGCAAGCGCTCGGCCTCCGCGCCCCCGGTGAGATTGACCGCCGATCTCATATACGAGCCGCTGTTCTCGAGCACGCGGCTCGCGCTGTGATAGAGGAGATAGCTCCCGTCCGACTGCTCCAGCTTGAGCACGCCGAGGCCGGGCGCGGTGTGCCAGAGTCCCACGAGCCGCTCGGGCTCGGGGTACGGAAGCGACTTGAGCAGCACGCCGTTCACGACGCTGAAGATCGCCGTCGTGGCGCCGATGCCGAGGGCGAGCGTGAGGGCCGACACGACGGTGAAGCCCGGCGAGCGAACGAGTTTGCGCCACGCGTGGCGAGCGTCGGACGTGAGTCGCGACAACTGAAGACTCCGGACGGGAGGGTACCGGCGGTACGAAGGATGGAGGCTCGAGGATTCAGGTCCCAGACGGATCGTTGTCCGCGCACGCCCGTCACTTCAAGCCCATGCGCTCCAGCAGCAGCATCGCGTTCACAGATGTCGACAGTCCCGGGCGCAGCTCATAGGCGAAGCGGAGGGCGGGCTCGGTCGGGTCGGTGCTGATCGCCTCGCTCATGTGGAACGCGTGCGCGGCGGCGCGCAGCTCCGGCGCGTCGGCGAGCGCGAGGTCGTGCGTCGTCACGGCGCCGATCGCTCCCGTCTGGAGCAGATGGCCAATGATCACGCGCGCCGCCAGCCGCCGCTCGGCGCTGTTCGTACCCTGCAGCAGCTCGTCGAGCAGAAAGAGCTGCGCGCGGCCGCCGTCGCGCGCGCGCGCGGCGTCGACCATCGCTTTGAGCCGCACGAGCTCCGCCATGAACAGCGACAAGCCCTCGGCGAGTGAATCTCGCACGCGCATGCTCGTGCAGGTCGCGAGCGGCGTCAGGCGCAGCTCGGCCGCGCAGGCCGGCGCGCCCGCTTGCGCCAACACGGCGTTCGCGCCGATCGCGCGCAGCAGCGTGCTCTTGCCGGACATGTTGGAGCCGGTGATCAGCATGAACGATCCCGGCGGGCCGAGCTCGAGGTCGTTCGGCACGCGCACGTCGGGCGCGAGGAGCGGATGTCCGAGGGCCCGCGCGCTCAGGCGAGGCGCGTGCGCCTCGCCCTCGATCACATCGGGCTGGCACCAATCGGGATTCGCGTGCGCGAGCGCGCCAAGTGCCGCGAGCGACTCGAGCTCGCCGAGCGCGGCGAACCAGCGCGCCGTGTGCGGCCCACACTCGCGCGACCAGCGCTCGAGCCCGCGCGCGACGTGCAGATCCCAGAGCGTCAGCAGCTGCACCGGCAGGTGGAGCATCGGCGAATAGCGCGTGTTCGCGAGCTGCACGAGCCGGCCGAGCCGCCGCAACTGGTCGCTCGCCGGCCGCTGCCCGGCGCCCATCTCCGCGAACAGCCGCACGAGGAGCGGTGATTGGAATCGCTCCACCGCCACGAGGTCGAACGCGCCCGCGTACAGCTCGAACGTGTCGGCGCGCGCGACGAACCGCGAGAAGAGCGCGTGCGAGCGGCGCGCGGTCACGGCCGAGAGCACGAGCGCCGCCAGCGCCGATGCGGCGGCGACGGCGAGCGCCGCCGCGGTGTTGTCCGGCGGCACGACGAACGCCGCGGCAATGGAGCTGATCGTGACCACGGGAACGGCGAACGACGCAACGACGAGTGCGGGGCCGGCGGAGAGCCGTGCGTCGTCCGCGACGTGCGCGCCCCATGCCTCGATCGTCGACGGCCGCACGTCCGGCACCGTGAGCGCAAAGGAGCCGAGCGCGTCGCGCAGATCGATTCGACCCGCAAGCTCGGCGACGGCGCGCTGCCGCTCGCGCGCGACCGCGGGCGTCGCTGGCGCGAGGAGCCATCCGCGCAAGACATCACGCGCCGGCGCCGCGCTCACCTGCGGCAGGAGCTGCCAGAGCGATGCGCGCCCGAAGATGTCGAGATCATCGGCATACGGATGATCGTGCGGCGGCGCGCTCGCCGGCGAGAGCGGAATCTCATCCCACGCCCGGAGCGCGCGCTTGGCGGCGAGGCGGTTGACGCGCTCGAGCCGTTCGGCGCGGCCGGCGTCGTCGCGCGCGCGGCCATGCGCGACGACCGCGACGAGAAAGGTGATGGCGCAGCCTCCCGCGGTCGCCATCCAGGCAACGGCGACGGCGCCGCTCGCCGGGTGCGCGAGCGCGAGCGCCATCGCGACCCCGATCGCGGTCGCGAGCCGCACGCGCTCCAACGCGCGCGTTCGCGCCTCGTGGCGCGCGCGGCCCGCGCCGAAGCGCGCCTCACGTTCTGCGTAGCTGCGGAGCGGATCGGCGGCGGGCTCGGCGGACGGCGGCATGGCGGGAACGATACGCCGCCGGCGCCGGTGGCGCGAAATGCCGAGCGTAACATTTGCAAGTAGCCACTTGCTTGCACATTTGTTCCCGGATATCGTCCGGGCCATGGACATCCGACGCAAGCTGCTCGAGGCCACGGCGATCGTCTTCGCCGAGACCGGGTACCGGGGCGCGACGACGCGGCGGATCGCGCTCGCCGCCGGCGTCAACGAGGTGTCGCTGTTCCGGCACTTCGGCTCGAAGGACGCGCTGATTCGTGAAGCGCTCTCCATCGCCCAGCCAACGCCAGGCGCGCTGATGCTCGCCGCGAATCCCGTCCATCCGTTGCGCGAGCTCACCGCGTGGTCGATCGCCCAGTTCCACCAGATCCACGCCGCGCGCTCCATCATCCGGAAGTCGATGGGCGAGATGGAAGAGCATCCGGAGATCTCCGACCTCAGCACGCGGTGTCCGCGCACCGGCGCCGAGGAGCTGACCGAGTACTTCGGCCGGCTCGTGCGCGCCGGCCTCGCCGATGCCTCGGCCGACGCCCGATCGGCGGCGCGCATGCTGATGAACGCGATCTTCGCCGAAGCGCTCACGCGCGATCTCCGGCCGCACGCATACGAGAAGAGCGTCGAGCAGGCGATGTCCACTTACGTCACGCTGATCCTCCGCGCGGTGGGCGTGGCGGGCAAGCCGCGGCGGCCGGCGCGCAAGTCGGCGGCAAAGAGCGCGCGGCAAAGCACGCGCGAGCCGGCTCGACGGAACGGCCGGCGGTAGCCGTACGTTCGACTCGACGAATCACCTTCGACTCCTGAGCACGTCACCATGATCTTCCCAGCACCGCGCACTCTCGCCACGGCCGCGCTCGCCCTTGCCGGCGTGCTCGCTCTGGACCGGCCCGCGCTCGCGCAGGTCGCGACCGGCGCCTCGCCGGTCACCGCCGCCGCGCGCGACCTGTCGCTCGACGACGCGCTCCGCATCGCCGAGTCGCAGAGCGCCGATGTCGCCGTCGCGCGCGCCGGCGTGCAGCGCGCGAACGGCCTGCAGACGCAGGCCCGTAGCGCGCTCATGCCGCAGGTATACGGCAGCGCGAACTACACACGCACGCTCAAGTCGCAGTACTCCGGGCTCGGCAGCTCGGCGCCCGACACCACGCCGGCCAAGCCGGCCAACTGCGGCAGCTTTGTCGCGCACCCCGAACTGCCGCTCGCGACGCGCCTCGATTCGATCGATCACCAGCTGCTCTGCAGCGGCGGGGGCTCGATCGGCTCGCTCTTCTCGAACCTGCCGTTCGGCCGGCTGAACAACTACCAGCTCGGCCTGTCGGCGACGCAGACGGTGTTCGACGCGCGCGTGTTCGACGTACTGCGCGCCGCCAACTCGCAGAAGCGCACGGCGGAAGTCGCACTCACCTCCGCGCACGCGCAGCTGCTCGTCGACGTGGCGAGCGCCTACTTCGACGCCGCGCTAAGCGACCGGCTCGTCGTGATCGCCGAGGCGAACTATCAGCAAGCGGACACCACGCTGGCGCAGACACGGCTGGCGCGGCAGGTCGGCAACAGCGCCGAGTTCGATCTGCTGCGCGCGCAGGTGACGCGCGACAACGCACGGCCGGTGGTGATCCAACGGCGGGCCGATCGCGACGTCGCGTACATGCGCCTGAAGCAGCTGCTCAACCTGCCGCTCGACGACGCAGTGCGCCTCACGAGCTCGCTCGGCGACAGCGCCGCGGCGCCGGCGAGTCAGCGGCTGGCATCGATCACGGCGGCGCGCCCCGACACGTCGACCGACGTGCGGGCACCGGTTCGCCAGGCCGTGGAGGGCGTCACCACGCAGCGGGCGCAGCTCGGCGCCGCGCGCGCGCAGCGCCTGCCGGCGATCACGCTCAACTCGCAGTACGGGCGCGTCGCGTACCCGTCCGGCGGCTTGCCGGCGTGGTCGGATTTCTTGAGCAACTGGACGGTGGGCATCGGGCTCCAGGTGCCGATCTTCGTCGGCTTCCGCATCCGCGGCGACGAGCAGGTGGCGGAAGCGAATCTGGCCGAAGCCCGCGCGCGGCTGCAGCAGACACGCGAGCTCGCCGCGCTCGACACCCGCAACTCGCTCTCGCGAATGAACGCGGCGCAGGCGCAGTTCGAGGCGACGGCAGGCACCGTGGACCAAGCCAACCGCGCGTACTCGATCGCCACGGTGCGCTACCGCGAGGGCATCTCGACGCAGACGGAGCTCACCGACTCGCGCATACTTCTGCAGCAGGCGGAAGCGAACCGCGCGCAAGCGGCGCGCGACCTGCAAATCGCACGGCTCCGAGTCGCGCTTATCCGGGACCTTCCGCTCTCCACGCTCGGCGGCTCGACGCAGCAGGGTGCACCGGGGCAACAGAGCGGCGCGCAGACGAATCCGTCGGCGCAGCAGCAATTCCAACTACAGCAGCGCCAGAGCCAACCGGCCGCGGCGACAACCACGAGCTCGACCGGGACGAACCCATGACCCTACAGAGATTCGCCGCGCGCGCCGCGCGCGCCGCGCGCGGTGCGGCGATCACGCTCGCCATCGCCGGCGCAACCGCGTGCAACAAGAAAGCGGCCGACACGTCCGCGGCCACGCCGGCCGTGGTGCAGATCGGCACCGAGAACATCGCCGTGCTGCAGCTGGCCGACCTCACGAGCGGACCGTCGCTGTCCGGCAACCTTGCCCCGGTGAACGAGGCCGTCGTGCGCGCGGCGCTCGCGGGCGCGGTGCTGCAGACGTACGTCGACAAGGGGCAGCCGGTAAAGCGCGGCCAGCTCGTCGCGCGCATTGACGACAGCGCGCTGCGCGAGACGCTGCTCTCGGCGCAGAGCGCGCTGCGCGCCGCGCAGCTCGGGGCGGACAACGCGAACCACGACTACGAGCGCAACCAGCGGCTGCAGCAAGCGGGCGCGATCGCCGATCGCGACCTCGAGGGCGCGAACCGCGGCAAGGCCAGCGCGCTCGCGCAGCTCGCCGACGCCCAGTCGCGCTTCGCGAACGCGGACAAGCAGATGACCAAGACGCGCATCGTCGCGCCGTTCAGCGGCACGGTCAGCGAGCGGCCGGCGAGCGCGGGCGATGTGGTGCAACCGGGCAATCCGATCGTTACCATCGTCGATCCGACGGCGATGCGCTTGGAGGCCTCGGTGCCCAGCAACGAGCTGAGCGCGGTGAAGATCGGAACGACGGTGCAGTTCGCGGTGAACGGCTATCCGGACAAGCGCTTCACGGGCAAGATCACGCGGATCAATCCGACCGCCGATCCGCAGACGCGGCAGGTGCGCGTCTACGCGACGGTGCCCAACCAAGGCGCCGCGCTCGTCGGCGGGCTGTTCGCGCAGGGGCGCGTCGCCAGCGACACACGGCGCGGGCTCGCGGCGCCCGCCTCGGCAATCGACGATCGCGGGCTATCGCCAGCCGTGTATCGCGTGCGCGGCGGCAAGGTGGAGAAAATGACGGTGCAGCTCGGGCTGCGCGACGAGCAGACCGAGCGCGTCGAGATCGTATCCGGCGCCGTCGCCGGCGACACGCTGCTGCTCGGCACCGCGCAGGCGATCGCCGCCGGCACGCCGGTAAAGATCGTCACGACGAACGACCGCACGGCCGCGGGGCGCACGGCGCCGCAGGCCGAAACTCCGACACCCAAGTAAGCACCGACACCGCTCTGTCTCGAACACGAGTTTAGACCAATGTTCATCTCCGATTTCGCCATCAAGCGCCCCATCGTCACCGTCGTGGCGATGGTCGCACTCGTGATCTTCGGACTGTACTCGCTGATGCGGCTGCAGACGGACGAGTTCCCGGACATCGCCAACCCGATCGTCTCGGTGAGCGTGCCGTATCCGGGCGCGTCGCCGGCGGAGGTCGAGCGCGAGGTGATCGACCGGATCGAGGAGGCGGTGAACGGCATCAGCGGTGTCGACCGCATCCAATCGAGCGCGACCGATGGCTTCGCCAACATCATCGTCACGTTCGTGTTCGAGAAGGACGAGTCGCAGGCGTCGCAGGATGTGCGCGACGCGATCTCGGGCATCCGCTCCGACCTGCCGACGGAGATGAAGGAGCCGGTGATCACGAAGTTCGATCCGAACGACCTCCCGATTCTGCAGCTGGCGCTCTCGTCGACGAACCTCACCTCGGCCGAGCTGACGCGCCTCGCCGACCCGCCGATGACGCGTCGGCTGCGCGGCATCAACGGCGTAGCGACGGTGGATGTCGTCGGCAAGGTCGAGCGCCAACTCGTGGTGCAGGTGCGGCCGGCCGACCTGAACGCAAAGGGCGTCAGCGTGGCGCAGGTGGCGCAG
>JBDUCS010000198.1:0-7544 GCA_040003335.1 Gemmatimonadaceae bacterium
TGCGAAGTCCTCGGCGCGCAGCGGCCGCAGCTCAAGGAGCTCGCCCTTGAACGCCGGTTGGGCGTCGAAGGTCTGTTGTCGACTCACTCCGGTACGGTCGCGGCTCACTCGTTCGCCGGCCGCGATGCGCGCCGCGTCACGCGCAGCTCGAGCACGTCTGGCCGATGATAATGCCCGCTCACGTCGAGCGTCATCCGCTCCTCGCGGATGCGGCCGAGGTCGAGGTCGGCGATCACGATCGCCGGCGCATCGAACGTTGGACCCGAGAGGTACGCCCCGTCGGGTCCGATGATCGCGCTCCCGCCCCGGAGCACCCACTGGTCGCGATCGCCCACCTTGCTCGGATGCGGCTCGAGCTCCGGCGGAAGCGCGGACGCGCGCATCAGTGAGCCGGCCGCAAGCACGAAGCAGCGGCCCTCGAAGGCATAGTGACGGCTCGCCACCTGCATCATCTCATGCGCCGTCGGCCAGAGCGCTGCGTGGATGTCCTCACCGCTCTCGTGCAGCGCCTGGCGCGCGAGCGGCATCCAGTGCTCCCAGCACACGAGCGCGCCAATGCGCCCGACCGCCGTCGCGCACGCGCGCAGCCCTTCGGCATCGCCGCCGCCCCACACCATCCGCTCGGTGAAGGTCGGCACGAGCTTGCGGTGATGATTGATGAGACGGCCGTCGGTGTCGAAGGTGAGCACGGCGTTGAACAGCGTGCCCTGGCCGGGCCCGTCGTCCACGCGCTCCGTGACGCCAACCACCAGCACCACCGCGGCGTCGCGGGCGATGCGCGCCAGCTCGCGCGAGGCGGCGCTGGGCACGGCAACGCTCTCGTCGGCCATCCGGCGATAGACGTGCTTCACCGCCGCGTGATCCCACAGTGCGACGTCGCGGCACACGTCGAGCCACGCCGGGTAGCCCGGTAGCCACGTCTCCGGGAAAACGACGAGCTGTGCGCCTCGCGCGCGCGCATCTGCCACGAGTGTCGCGGTTGCGCCGAGCGCGGCGTCGAGGCCAGCGACCACCTCGGCCTGGACGATGGCCGCCCGGATCGAACGCTGCTGCGTTGATGTCACTGCGTCTCTCTCTTGCTCGAGGCGTGCACTGCACCACAGCCGATCGGGAATCCCCTGGCGCTGGTCCTGCTTCTATCTTACGGCGTTCTCTTACTGGTGCGCGAAACCGTTGGAGGAGCTGTGACGAAAGCCATTCAAAACACGCTCACCACACCGGCGATCTCAACCCTCGCCTTCGCCGCGGCTCTGCTCCTGAGCGTACCGGATGCGGCGCAGGCTCAGCGCGGCGGCGGCGGGCGTGGCCGGTCAGGCGGCGGCGCTGGTCATGTGTATTCCGGTGGTAACGGCGGTGGCCGGGGCTACTCCGGTGGCGGCGGCAACGCCGGCGGCCGCGGCTATTCTGGCGCATCCTCTTATCGAAACGATCGCGGCTACTCCGGCCGTCAGCAATACGACGACAGCCGCGGCAACTCCGGCGGCCGAGCGTACTTCAGAGACGGACGCGGCAATGCCGGCGAGCAATCGTACGCCAACGGCAACCGCGAATTCTCTCGTGAACGGAGCTATGACAACAACAGTCGTGGCTACTTCAATGGAGGCGGGCGCGGTTATTCCGGCAACTACTCGGGTGAAGGTCGTTCGGTACGCATTGGCTACTACAACGGGCGCGGTTATTCGGCCGGCCGGTTCTACGCGGGTCGCGGCTACTTCTTTGGTGGACGCTTCTGGGCTCGTCCATACTTCGGCATCGGCATCGGCATCCCGTTCGGCTTCGGCTACTACTCGGACGCGGGTTGCGGCTACTACGACGGGTGGGGCGACTGGTGGCCTGCCCCGTGCTACTCCCATCCGTACGACCGGTAGTACGGCTATTGCTGGCGGGCAGTTGCTCTGCACCGATGACGGGTCGCCGTATCTACGAGGCCGACCCTGGAGCGCACGCCCCGTATTCCGCTCATCGCACGTCGACACCCAATTTCAAACTGTATTCGGCGAAACTGCCGGACCGGTTGCGCGCGGTCGCGGGAGTGTAGTCGACGCCCAGCCCGCCGAAGTACATGAGGCCGCGAACCAGCGGAACGGTCAGCACGGCGTCCCCGCCGTAGCCGAACCAATAGTCGTCGATCGTCTGGCCGACGCTTGCGCCGTACAGTCGCTGGGCGACATCGAGGCCGACGCTGCACTCCTGTGACAGTGAGGGGGCGTCTCACGCGTCCACAACCAGAATCCCGATCGCGCCCTTTTGACCGTGACCGAATCCATGGTTCACGAAAGGAAACTCGCCCGGCACATCGGCGAGAAACTCGAAGACCATTCCGCCACCGGGTGCGACCGTGAACGTCTGTACGCCCCGGATCGCGGTCGTCGGCGGCGCGCCGAGATAGACGGTGTCGAACTGCTCACCGACGATGTGAAAGTTGCAGGGGTGCGATGGGCCCGCGCTCACCACATAGAATCGCACGCGATCGCCGACCTTCACGTGAATCGGATCGGTCTGGTATTGGCTCGGCCGGCCATTGAACGCGACCAAGTCGGGGAGCGTCGCCAGCATTTTGTTGAAGTCGAACGCTTGAACGCCGCCCGGGCCTTGCGCGCCGAGGTAGTACTCGCTTTCCACGAGCACGAACTCTTTCGCGGGCGGCAGCGGCGCCGCGGGATCGACGATGAGTGCGCCGTACATGCCGCTCCCAATGTGCATCAGCACCGGTCCCGTGCCGCAATGGTACATGAATGCGCCGGCGTATTTTGGCTTGAATGTGTAGGTAATGGACTCGCCGGGTACGACAGAACGGAACGCGACCTTGGGGTCGATCTGCGCCGCGTGAAAGTCCATCGAATGAGGAATTACGCCACGGTTCGTGAGCGTGAACTCGATCGTATCGCCAAGCCGGCAGTGCACGATTGGCCCGGGGATGTCGCCTTCGAAAGTCCAGGCGGCAACGATCGCGGTAGGGCTGATCCGCACCGGCAGCTCCCGCGCGGTCCACTGGAGCTTGAGGGTTCGCTCCCTCGAGAGTGGAGGAAGGGCGGGATCGAAGCGGCGATAGGGAGCGGCCGCCGAGCCGGAGGCGGTCGACGCCGTCGCCGACGATCCGGTATGCCCCGCGGTGCCGTGGGCGGTATCGAGGCGACTGTCCGCGTTCTGCGGAATGGCCGGCGCTTGCGACCCTGACGCTGCAGTTGCGCGTGCGCTGTCCTTCGGCGACCGCTCCGACGGTGTCGAACACGCCGCGAGCGCCGCACCGGCCGACGGAATCGCTACGGCGAGGGCCGACGCGCGGACGAGAAAATCGCGACGACTGGTATGCGCCGCTCGATGGTGCACCGCGCCGTCGGGCAATGCGTCTGGCCTCTGCTCGATCAGATCCGACAACAGGATTGGTAGTGCATCGGACATACGCGATCTCCCATGAGCGATGGTAAGTGGCGAAGCCACAGCGTTCCCGCGTCGGCGTACCATACGACGTTCCGCGTGGGCGCACACGATCTCGTCAAGCATTGCTCGCTGTGATAGTGCGGCGCCGTGTTTGGTGATCTCGCGCATAGCCTCCGGGAGCCTCCTTCGTTATGCAGAGGTGCGGACGATCTTCCGATCGATCGAATCAATCGCCGCAACCCGTGAGGCCGCTCGAACGCTCGCGCCAACGCGCACATGCCCGCGCGGTCGAGCCGCGGTTCGCGAGAGGCCGTCCCCCTTTTCGGAAACTCGATCGATGGTGCACACCGGTTTCGCAATGGCTCGAACGATCGCCTGCTACGCGCGCCGCGCCACAACGAGCGCCGCGTGGACGGCCGCGGTCCTCGCCGGCGCGCTCGCGGCGTGTCACAGCGGCGACTCGGTGGGAACGATACCGGTGTCGTCGATTCCCGTCGCGACCGTGTCGATCGCCCCCGCGGCGCCCAATCCATTCTACGTCGGCCGCCAGTTCCAGTTCACGGGGACGGTCAAGGATGCGGGAACCAACACGCTCACCGGGCGCACCGTGGCGTGGACCACCTCGAACGCGGGGATCGCGGCGGTGGACAACACCGGCAGGGTCACCGCGACGGGCGTGGGCACGGCGATCATCACGGCGGCGAGTGAAGGCAAGTCGGCGACCGCGAGTGTGACGGTCGCGCTCGCGCCGGTTGCGACCGTCGTCGTGAGCCCGTCGACGCAGAGCGTCAGCGTGGGGAGCACGGTGTCGTACGCCGTGATGCTGAAGGATGCTGACAGCAACATCCTCACCGGCCGCGCAGTCGCGTGGACGACCTCGGACATCACGATTGCTACCGTGAACACGAGCGGCGTCGTGACCGGCGTCGCCGCCGGCGGTGCGACCATCACGGCGACCAGCGAGGGCCGGACAGGTACCGGCCTGGCAAGTGTGGTTGCACCGCCGAGCGGCAGCGTGCTACGCGCGGGACCCACGCGCAGCTACAAAACCCCGTGCGCCGCCATCGCTGCTGCGCGCGCGGGTGACACGATCGAGATCGACGCGGTCACGTACACCGGAGACGTTTGCGTGATCGCCACGGCGGGGCTCACGCTCCGCGGCGTGGGCGGACGTCCGAAGCTCGACGCCGGCGGGAAGAGCGCGGAAGGAAAGGCCATTTGGGTGATTCGTAATCCGAGCACGACTGTCGAAAACATCGAATTCGCGAACGCCGTCGTCCCAGACAACAACGGGGCCGGGATCAGGCACGAGAGCGGCAACCTCGTCGTGCGGGGCTGTTACTTCAACCGCAACCAAGACGGCATTCTCACCGGCGCCGACTCGACGAGCGACATCGTCATTGAGGGTTCCGAGTTCGCGTTCAGCGGCCAGACACCCACTCCGGGCTACGAGCACAATATCTATGTCGGCGCCGTACGCAGCTTCACGCTGCGCTGGAGCTACTCACACCACGTGTTCGAGGGCAATCTCGTGAAGTCGCGTGCGCGAACCAACTACATCCTCTACAATCGCATCACCGGCGAGAGCGGGACCGACAGTTACGAGCTCGATTTGCCGAACGGCGGGCGGTCCTTCGTGATCGGCAACATCATCGAGCAGGGACCGAGCTCCCCCAATCACGCGATCATCGAGTACGGCGCGGAGGGGATTCCTGCGGGGCGGTCCACGGAGCTGTTCGTCGTCAACAATACGATCGTGAACGACGCGACCACGGGCACCTTTGTGTGGGTGAGCGCTGCGGTTCCGACGCCGGTAACGCTGCGCAATAACATCTTCGCCGGCCCAGGCACGATCACGACACAGGCGACGGCCGTGCTCGAGGCAAACACCACGGCGGCCGACGGAAACCCGATGTTCCGAAACCCCGCCGCGTACGACTACCGGCTGCTCTCGGGTTCGCCGGCGATCGACCGCGGAGTCGATCCCAGCGCGGCGTTCGGCGTGTCACTCGCGCCGGTGCTGCAGTACGCGCATCCCACATCGGCAACCGCGCGCACGCTGCAGGGGCCCGCGATCGACCGCGGGGCCTACGAATTTGCGCCCGTCGGCGCGACGCAATCACGCCACTCGGCAACATCGCCGTAGCTCCACGCGTTGGCGCCTGGAATCGTTGCTCGCTGCTCCGGAGCGCGACGTCGGCCTCGCCCCATCCACGTGAGATACGTTCTCGCGACTCGCCTCCCAGCCAACACGTCGCCGGACGGGTGTGACGAGAGGGCTGTGCGCGACCGACGCACACAGCCCTCTCGCCCTCGTTCCTACCAGTAACTACGACACGATGAAAGGCGCGACAATCGCGAGCACCTGCTCACGGGTCAGCGGCTCGTCGAACGATTCGGTCACCTCATCGACGGCGACGCTCGTAATCGTTTTCACGTCGACGCCGCCCTGGATCGTATTCTCTTCGCCCGCGTAGACCGGCTCCGTTCCCGGAATGTCGGTGAGGTTGCGGGTGATCCATCCCTCGTTCGGCGCCGTCTCGGAAAAATTGCCGCGCAGCCGGCGCACTTCCGAGGCGTGTCGCGCCTCGACCGAGTGAATGCGCAACGCGGCGGTAAGCACGGTCTTGTTCGACATCAGGTTGGGGGCCTGTCCCTTGTAAGCGCGCACGCCGGTGTCTTCGCACGCCTGTGCCAGCGCCGTGAAGATATCGTAGTGATGGAAGACGCCGGCGAACGGTCCGCGGCCCGATCCACTGCCGCCGGTGAAGTCGAACGTCGGCTCCGGCACCGCGGCGCCGCCGAGCACCGAGCGCAGGAAGTGGACGTGCGCATTTTCGTGCTTCCGGATCTGATCGAAGATTTCGAGGTCCTGCGCCGGCACGACCTTGAAGCCGAGCACGCCCATTCCGTAGAACTCAGCCTCGAGGTATTCGAGCGTGAGCGCGAAGTTGAGCACGTCGATGATGCTCTGGGGCAATCCACCTTGCGCAAAGAGTTCTTGGCCATGGCCGCCAGCGCGAGCGGTGCCGAGGCTACACCAATCGTCGTCGCCAACGCCGCGCTCACCGGTAGCGCCATCCGATGCGCTCATCGCGCCGAGTGCCGTACCCTGCACGTGAATCACGGCACCGCCGATCGCCGTCCGCGACGAATCCGTGACGCGACCGGCAAGCACGCCGGACGGCGCGGATTGCGCGGACGCAGTCGGCGCGAGTAATTCGGCCGACATTGCGATCGCCAGGACGACCGCCGCCGCCGTGCCGTGCGTGATGCACGCGGCGCTCCTGCGACTCAAACCAACGTGCTGAGACATGCTTCCCCCTCGGACAAACGCATCGTCACGAGCGGTGGTGGCTTCCACCGTCGCGATGACCCGAAGGGTGGCTCGACCGTGCAAATATTCAGCGTCGGCCTCTCGGCGACATCGTAACAGTCTCATCAAGACGCGATGTGTTTTACCGTCATGTTCCCGACAGCTATGCGCGCCGCTCGTGGCAAGCGGCACAGGCGCGCGCCGTGCACAAGTTTTGCCGAGGTAATACGGTATGGCACCCGCGCCCCCGCTCCGATGGACCGCGACGCGACCCAACGCTCTGGTGGTTGCCTGTTCCGATGGGCGATTGCAGGAGGCGACCGACGCATTTCTGGCGCGCGAATTCCAGATCACGCGATATGACCGATTCTACGTTCCGGGCGGCGGCGGTGCGCTCGCGTCGAGCGGCACCGACGCCGTTCGCGCCCAGCAGATGTGCACCGAATGCCGGTATCTGATCGACCTGCACGCCGTGAAGCGCGTCATCCTGCTCTTTCACGGTCCATCGGCGCTCGGACGCATCGAGGCTGCGTGTGCGGATTACCGCCGCAAGCTTCCGTGGGCGCCGCTCGCTGAGCTCCGCGCCCGTCAGGAGCTCGACGCCGTCGAGCTGCTCGAGCGGCGGCGAGAATGGGCGGGCGACGCCGGGGTCTTGATCTATCGCTGCGAGGTGGATGCAGCGGGCGGGCTCATGTTCGTCAATCTGGATCCCGATTCGGCGCTTGGCTCGGAAGGGAGCTTGCACGGGCGACGTCGGCCAACGACATAGCGCAAACGACATAGCGCAAACGCCATAGCGCAAACGCCATAGCGCAAACGCCATAGCGCAAACGCCATAGCGCAAACG
>JBDUCS010000199.1:0-7516 GCA_040003335.1 Gemmatimonadaceae bacterium
GCCGCGTAGATGTTGCCGATGCCGGCGGCGATCCGCTGGTCGAGCAGCGCCGGGTCGGTCGGGCCGCGGCGCGCCGCCAGCGCGCGGGCGAGGGCCGCGGGCGTGAATGCCTTGTCCGGCGGCTCGGGACCGAGCTCCGGCAGCGCCAGCTCGCCCGGCTTGTGCAGCACGAGGGTGCCGAGCGCGCGCGGATCGATGAGCGACACGCGCGTGCCGCCCTCGAGATCGATCACGGCGCGGGCAAAGCGGTCGAGCGGCGCGCCCTCGCGGTCGATCGCCCAATCGCCGGTCATACGAAAATGCGCGTGCAGGATGGAGCCATCATCGAGGTGCAGCAGCTGATGCTTGCCGCGCCGCTCGACGCGCTCGATGCGCTTGCCGCGCGCGCGCCGGGCGACCGCCGGCGTCAGCGTGCGGGCCAGCGAGGGGTGCAACACGCGCAGCCGCGCGATGACCTTGCCGCGCGCGGCGCGCTCGAGCATGCGGGCGGCGCGCTCGACTTCGGGGAGCTCAGGCATGGGTGAGTCTATTCGCCGCGGGCGCGACGCTCAACCGCGTGGCGCGTTGACACCTCCTCCGCCGGTCGCGCACCTTTCGCGCGTGCCGTCACTTCATGCCACGGGGTCCGCCATCGCGATCAGGGCCGAGCGCGCGCCGGCGGTGCGCCGCACGCTGCTGTTGATCATGGCGCTCAACTGCACGACGGTAGCGATCAAGATCCTCGTCGGCGTGCGCACGCACTCGCTCTCGGTGCTCGGCGCCGCGCTCGAGTCGGGACTCGACGTGCTCAACAATGCAATGGGGATGACACTCGTCCGGATCGCAGCGCGCGGTCCGGACGAAGATCACCCGTATGGGCACGCCAAGTTCGAGACGCTTGGCGCGCTGGCGATTGTTGGTTTTCTGTCGATCTCCTGCTTCGCGCTGCTCCGCGAGGGCGTCGACCACCTGATCAATCCGTCGGCGATGCGCGCCCCAGGGAACTTCGAGCTCGCGCTCATCGCCGTGACGCTGTTCGGCAACGCGTTCGTTGTCTGGTACGAGCGACGGCGCGGCCACGCGCTGGGCAGCGCCTTTCTGCTGGCCGACGCCTCGCACACGAGCAGCGACATCTACGTGACGGCGGCGGCGCTCGGATCGCTCCTGCTGCTGCGCGCCGGCCTCGGTCGGGCAGATCCTATCCTGGCGATCCTGGTGGCGCTGGCGATCGCATGGAACGGCTATCAGATCGTCCGGCGCACGATTCCCGTGTTGGTCGACGAGCGCGGCGTCGACGCGACGCAAATCCGAAGCGTGGTGGGAGCGATCCCGCGCGTGGCAGACGTGCGAACGGTGCGGTCGCGCGCAGGCGCCTCCGGCATCGTGTTCGCCGAGGTGACCATCGGCGTGCGCGCCGACACGAGCGTCGCCGACGCACACCAAATCGCCGACGATGTCGAGGCGCGGTTGGGTCATGTGCTGGGCGCCTCGGAGATCATCGTCCACGTCGAGCCGGCATGAGCATGCCCGAGCGATTGGAGGGGAGAGACTTGTCGGCTGCACCGGTCGTCAATAGGTTAGTCACGTCTTACACTCCTAACACGGCGCGAATGGCCTACCGTCCGCGATCGCTTCGACACGAATACGAGCTGTACCTCGAGCGAGAAATCGAGGAGTACAAGGAATCCGTGCCGCGAAGCGTCTTGCTCGGCATTGGTGACGAGGCCGTGGCGTCGCTCGGAAAGCAGCAGCAGCTGGCGCTCACCGAGCTCGTGTTGTGCGACGAAGTCGATCGCATCATCTCGACGCGACTGCGCGTGCCATCGTACAGCGCGTGGCGTCGCCGCCGGCTCAAGTCGTTGAAGGAGTTCAGCCGGCCCGAGCGGTGGGGATTGCGGCCCGATGGCGCGCTTGCCCGGACCGTTGGACACGAGGGCCACGTGCTCGTTGCCGGGGCCGATGAGGGGACCGCGCTCTACCTCGCCGCGAACGGTTGCGCCGTGACCGCGCTGGACAACACCGGCGACATTCTGGAGCGCGTAATGAACGCAGCGGTGGAAGTCGGCATCGCTGGGCGAGTTCGCGGACTGATGACCGATCTCGCGACGTGGGCGCCCGACATGCCGTTGAACGCGGTGGTCTGTGCCGCGGCGGCATTCACCGGACTGACGCTTGCCGAACGGACGCGCGCCATCTCGCTCCTGCAGCAGGCGACCACGGCCGGGGGTATTCATCTGGTGGATATCGGGGCGGACGGCCGTCGGCCCGTCACGGTCGAGGAGCTATCCGCGCGCTACATCGGATGGCAGATCAGCGTCGAGCGGGATGTGTCGAGCGTCGAGACGTTTTTGGCGCGGAAGGCGGTGGCGTAGCGTTTCGACACGCATGTACCCGTTACACAGTGTCCTATTGCGACGCTCCGAGCATGCCCTTCTCGGAGTTTTTTTCTAAGCTGTGTTATGCCAATTACTTCCGTATGTGCGGGAGCGGGCACAACTGGTGCTTAAGGGTGGGTGTCCCCGACCGTTCCGGGGACTTTTTCCTTTTGAGGCGCCTATGACAGCTAAGACCATACTACTAGATGATATCGCCGAGGAGCCGATCGGGATCGTAATCTCCCGCGGCCCGCGCGCCGAACCCGAGCCGCGCCTCTCGGCATACGTTTGGGGACCGGCGCCGAGTGATCTCACGCCCGAAGAGAGCAAAGCGGCCTGAGCCCGACGAGCGATCAGCGGCGGCGATAGCGCGCCGGACCTTTTCGAGGTCCGGCGCGCTTCGTCTTTTCGGCAAGACAGAATCGGGTATGCGCCTTGCCTTCCTCTCGATCCGTGCAAGAACGCTTCGATGACTGGGAACGAGAGCGACACTCGCTGCTCGCGCATCGGATTTCCGATCTCGGCTTGAGCCTGCGCGGCACGCTCGTCGAGCGGCTGGCGCAACAGCTGTACGCGGAGCTCGACGAGCGCGGCCTGTCGTTTCATCCCCCGGTGTATCTCAGCGACCAATGGGGATGCCCGGAGGAAGTGCCGTTGATCGGCGTCCCCTTCTATCTCGCCGATCCGCGACTCGAGCGGATCGAGGAGGAGATGTCTTCCGATGTCGAAGGCGAGCACGACCAGATGAAGTTTCTGCGTCACGAGGCCGGCCACGCGTTGAACTACGCCTATCGACTCTTCGAGCGCGCGGACTGGACGGCGACGTTCGGCGAGTTCACGAGACCGTATCGGGAGCACTACCGGGTCGATCCGCTGTCGCGGCGCTTCGTTCGCCACATCCTCGGCTGGTACGCGCAGAAGCATCCGGACGAGGATTTCGCGGAGACGTTCGCCGTATGGCTGACGCCGAATCTCGACTGGCGGCTCGACTACGCGGGTTGGCCGGCGCTGGCCAAGCTGGAATACGTAGATCGCGTCATGACCGAGGTCGGGCGCGAGGCGCCAGCCGTGCCCGCGCCGACGGAAGACGACCTACCGGTCGAAGCGATGCGCTACACGGTCCGCGAGCACTATGACGATTCATCGGAGCAGCTCCCGATCGAAGACGAACGACACTTCGACGGTGACCTGCGCTCGGTGTTCGCGACCGAGAGTGAGTCGCCGGCGGGCGAGGCGGCGGGTGCGTTTCTGCGGCGGCACCGGCGCGAGTTGACGACGCGCGTGTCATACTGGAGCGGCGAGAGCGCGGTGATGACCGGCGCCTTCATCGACTTGCTCGCCAAGCGCGCGGATGCGCAGACGCTGCGCGTGCGCGGGCTCGAGTCGTCGACGCTGATCGAGCTGACGGCGTTCGGCACCGCGGTGATGATGAACTATCGCTACACCGATGCGCTCGACGGGAGCGCGTCACTCTCCGACGACTGAGGTAGCGCTGTGCGAATCACGTTGCTGCATACCGCGGACGCGCTGGGACCGCCGGTGGATCCGGTGCTCGACCAGCTGCGCGCCGCGCTGACGAACGGCGGCCACCTTGTGGAAACGATCGCCGTCGACCGTGAGGTCGAGCCGGTGGTGAGTGAGCTGCGCCGGCAGCAGCCGGAACTGGTGTTCAATCTCGCGGAATCGTTTTTGGGAAAGAGCGCGCTCGAATCGAACGTGGCGGCGCTGCTCAACCTGCTCGACATGCGTTATACCGGATCGAGCCCGGCCGGCCTCCTGCTCGCCGGCGACAAGGGACTGACGAAGATGATGCTCGGCTTCCACGGAATCCTCTCGCCGTCGTTCGCGACGGTCTATCGCGGCGCGGTCGACTGGGCGGGGGACATCAGCTTTCCATTAATCGTGAAGCCGCCGCAGGAGGACGCGTCGCTCGGCGTGACGCAGAAATCCGTGGTGCGCGACATCAAGCAGTTGCTCGAGCAGATGGAGGCGATGCACGCGGAGTTTCAGCAGCCGGCGCTCGTCGAGTCGTTCATTGAGGGTCGCGAGTTCTACGTGGGCGTGATCGGCAATACGAATCCGCGGCCTCTGCCGGTGATCGAGCTCGACTTCACGGGCTTTCCGGCGGACAAGCCGAAGATCGCGAGCTGGGCGGCGAAGTGGGGCGAGGACGGCGAAGGCTCGGGCGCGGAGTACGCTGGCACGAAGTCCATCTTTCCGGAATCGCTCGATGCCGAACTGGGGGAGCGCATCCAGGCCGTCGCGGTAGAAGCGTTCAAGGCGCTGCGGCTGCGCGACTACGCGCGCATCGACTTTCGCGTCACGGACGCGGGCGAGATCTACGTGATCGAGGTGAACCCGAACTGCTATCTCGAACAGGAGAGCGAGTTCGCGCGTGCGGCGGCGAAGGACGGACTGCCGTACGATCAGCTGATCGCGCAGATCCTCGAGATGGCATCGGCGCGCTACGCGCGCTGACGGAGCGCGGAAAACACGAAGGGCCGGCGATCGCTCGCCGGCCCTCTGTGTTTTCGAACGGACTAGCGGCGCTTCTTCGCAGCCTTCTTCGACGACTTCTTGGCGCCGCCTTTCTTGGCCGACTTCTTCGACGACGACTTCTTGGCGGATTTCTTCTTCATAGCCATGGTTCTGTCTCCAGAACTAGGGTGGTTCTGCCTGACGATCCCCCGGTGGATCGTAGGCGACGGACGCCGCGATGAGTCGCGATGCGCCCGGTCTACACGGCCTCGGAGAGGCTCGTGAAGGTAAAGTCCCGGACCTTCAGCGCAGGCATGGCGACGTCGCCACCGGCCTCCGTTCCGGCGAGACGCATCGATGGACCGATCGCCTCGACGTTATTGAGCATGAACAACGGCGACTCGTTGAAGCGCAGATTCGTGATCGCTTTGGAAATCTTGCCGTTCTCGATGAGGAAGGTGCCGTCGCGCGTGAGGCCGGTATAGAGAATCGAGCGCGGATCGACTTCGCGAAGGTACCACAGCCGTGTGACGAGAATACCGCGCGGCGTCGACGCAATCATCTCCTCCATCGACGTCGATCCGCCGAGCATCTTCACCGACGTCGGCGCACCGGTCGGCGTCTTGCCTTGCTTCTTCGCCCAGAATCGCGAGTAGGTGAGCTGCTTCAGCACGCCGCTTTCGATCCACGTCTGCCGGCCGAGCGGGAGCCCTTCGAAATCGAACGGCTGCGCGTTCAGCTGCGGGTCGGCGGGATCGGAGATCAGCGTCACTCGGCTATCGACGATCTTCTCCCCGATCTTGTTACCGCCTCCCGGCTTCACGAACGCGCCGCGCCCTTCATCGGACGAGCGTGCGTCGGCGTAGAACGCGACGAGCTGCACGAGATCGCCGACGGCCTGCGGCTCGAGAATCACTGTGTAGCGGCCCGGCTCGACCGCGCTCGGTTTGTGCGAGAGATGTGCCTTGTCGATCGCGCGCGCGCTGACGGCGCGCGGATCGATCTGCGTCCAGTCGGCGTGATCGGCGCCGGCCCATCCGGAACCAGTGCCGTCGCTCGTGCGCGCGGTGACGGTGAAGTTCGCATTCGTCGCGCTGTTGTAGGCGAAGAGACCGGCGCTGTTGCCTAGCGCGATGCTCGACTGACTAGCGATCACGAATCCGGCGACGCTGAGGTCGCCCGCCTTGCGCGCCGGCCCGAGGGCGGTGAGCGCGGCCTGCGCGCGATCGGCCGGCGTGAGCGCGGCGGTCGACTCGAAGAATGCTTTCACCGGCCCGTACGTCTGCGGTCCGAGAGCGGGCATCGTCTCCGGATCGTCGGGCGCGAGACGGGCGAGCGCCTCGGATTGCGCGACGGTGCGCCGCAGCGACTCGTCGGAGAGATCGTTCGTCACCGCGACGGCGTGCTTGGCGCCGAACGCGCTCTGCACGGCGAGCGACGCGTCGACGATGCCGCCGGCGGTCGAGATCTGGTTGGCGCCGAAGCGCGTGTTACCGGCGTAGCTGCTGCCGAGCGTCACCTGTGCGGAGTCGGCCTTGGAGAACGCGAGCGCGCGCTGGACGATCGCCTGCGACTCGTCGCGCGATAGGACGCGCGCCGACGCCGCGCTGAGACGAGCGGGGGCGCTCATGCCTTCCGCCCCGTGTTGATGACGTTGATACCGCGGAAGCGCGCCGGGACACATCCGTGCCCGACAATGTTCGACTGGCCGGGCTGACCCTTGCCGTCGCCGAAGGTGCCGCCGAGGAGGTAGCTCTTTTTGCCGCCGATGGCGTCCATCGAGTTCCAGAAATCGGGCGTGCGAATTTGATAGGCGACGTCCTTGAGCATGCCGACGATCTTGCCGCCCTTGATCTCGTGGAAGACCTGGCCACCGAACTGCGCGTTGTAGCGTTGCTGGTCGATCGAGAACGAGCCATCGCCCTCGATCGCGATGCCGCGATCGGTGCCGGCGATGATGTCCTCGAACGATTGCTCCTTGTCGCCGGCGAGGAGCGAGACGTTCGGCATGCGTTGGAAGGCGACGCTCGACCACGAGTCGGCGAACGCGCAGCCGTGCGAGCGCACGGGCCGCTTCTCTTGCTCGTACCACCAGCGAAGCCAGTTCGCCTGCTCGCGCGTCGTCTGGTAGTCGTTGACGACGCCGTTCTTGATGATGAGGAACGTGTCGGGCTGCACGCCGTCGTCGTCGTAGCCGATCGTGCCGCAGGCGCCCTCCTGCGAGCGGTCGCCTTGGATGTTCATCATCGGCGGACCGTAGCGAAGCTTGCCGAGCATTTTCTCGGGCGGTGCGACGAAGCTCGTGCCGGCGTAGTTCGCCTCGTAGCCGAGCGCGCGGTCGAGCTCGGTCGGGTGGGCGATCGACTCGTGGATCGTGAGCCAGAGATGCGTCGGATGAAGGACGAGATCGTAGCGACCGACGTCCACCGGCTTCGCCTTGAGCTTCGCCGCCGCGTCGCTGCCCCACCGCTCGGCGTTGCCGACGAGATCCTGGGCTTGGACGTACTCCCAGCCGCGTTGCGCGGGTGGTGTCGCCGACCCGCGCGACTGGAAGTCGGTGAAGTCGGGGGCGACAGCGGTCGGCTGAAAGAAGACGCCGGTCCAGATGACCGTCTGCGCGATCAGCGAGCCCTCGGTCGAGGCGAAGTTGCGATCTTCGCGACGGAACTGCAGTCCGCTGGAGA
>JBDUCS010000200.1:0-7516 GCA_040003335.1 Gemmatimonadaceae bacterium
TCCATGCAACCGCCCATGTGGTTGATCGCGCCGCGCTTCACGATGTTGCAGTTGACGACCGGCCCCCAACATCCGATCTCGACAAGACACTCTTTTTCGCCATACTCGTGCGCGAAGACGCCCTCTTCGTAGTAGCCGGCGCGCGTGCACCCACGGTGCACCGTCTCGCCGTAGAGCCACGATGGGCGGCCGAGCTCGTCGAAGGCGGGCAGGGGACCGAGACCCTGCAAGAAGAGCAGGATCGCGAAAACGGTCTCGGTGAAGTTGTCGCCCTGCGGCGCACATCCAGGGATGTTGATGACCGGCAGGCCGAAGGCGCTGCGATACTGCTTCCCGAGGAAATCCATCACGCTCATGGCGCCGGTAGGATTTCCTTCGGCCGACGGAATGCCGCCCCACGTCGCGCACGTGCCGATGGCGATCGTGGCGGCCGCGCCGGGCGCGAGCCGGTGCAGCCACTCGGTTGTCGGCACGAGATGGGATTCGCCGTTCCCGCCGGCGATCACTTCGGAGCCCATTGCCGACCAGTAACCGCCGGTGCGCGCGGCGATGCGCTCGTCCGGCACCGAGCCCTCGAAGACGACGACGTACGGATCGCCGAGCGTGCCGGCATGTGCGTCTTTGAACGACTGCATGAACTCGGCGCCCGCTTCCACCGAGAGCACCGGGTGGTGGAGGATCACCTTCGGCATTGCCGGCACGGTGCCCATCAGCAGCCCTTCGATGCCCGGGTTCGTCGCGCCCGCGACGGTGATCGTGCAGCCGTCGCAGCTCATGCCGGCCATCCAGAAGACGTGCACGGTCTTGAGGGGACCGAGTGGGAGCCGCTGCGGTTTGTCATCCGGCATCGTCTCGGGAATCGGAGGTTGCCCCCCGCGAATGGTGCCTGGTTCGGTCGCCGTCGCCATGCGCTCTCCTTCGTGGTCTACTAGCAGATGCGGGGCAGCGGATCGCCGACCAGCATGTCGAGCACGCGCGAGCCGCCGACGCCCGTGCGCACGATCACCATTCCGTCGTGCTCGTTCGTCACTTCGCCTACGATCGCCGCCTCGGTGCCTAACGAGTGCGCCCGCATCGCGGCGAGCGCCGCGCCGGCCTCGTCTGGCGGCACGATCGCGATCAGCTTCCCCTCGTTCGCGATGTGCATTGGGTCGAGGCCGAGAATCTCGCAGGCACCCCGCACCGCGTCGTGCACCGGAACGCGCTCCTCATCGATCGCAATTCCAACGCCCGCCTGCTCGGCGATCTCGATCAGCGCCGTCGCCACGCCGCCGCGCGTGGGATCCTTGAGCGCGCGCGTGCCGGGCGCGGCGGCGAGCAGAACGGAGACGAGTTCACTCAGGGGCGCCGAATCGCTGCGAATCTCCGACTCGAGCTCGAGTGCCTCGCGCGCGAGCATCACCGCCATGCCGTGGTCGCCGATCGCGCCGCTCACGAGCACGCGATCACCAGCGCGCGCGTTGCGCATGGACAGGTGGACGTCTGCGCCGACGACACCGACGCCGCTCGTCGTGATGAAGATGCGGTCCGCCTTACCGCGTGGCACCACCTTCGTGTCGCCGGTGACGATCTCGACGCCGCTCGCGCGCGCCGCCGCCGCCATGGACTCGAGCACGCGCCTCAGCTCGGCGGTCTCGAACCCTTCCTCGAGGACGAGGGCGACGGACAGCGCCAGCGGTCGGGCGCCCTGCATCGCCAGATCGTTCACCGTGCCGTGCACGGCGAGCGAGCCGATGTCGCCGCCGGGAAAAAAGATCGGGCTGACGACGTAGGAATCTGTGGTGAAGGCGAGCCGCACGCCGTCCACGGCGAGCACGGCCGCGTCGTCCTGCCCGAGGAGCGCGCCGCTCGCGAGCGCGGGGAAGATGAGCCCTTCGAGCAGCTGATGGCTGGCCTTGCCGCCCGCGCCGTGGCTCAGCGTCACCCGCTCGTCCTTGAGCAGCTGGCGCGTCCTGCGCGCGTCGTGGGCTCGCGCCATCCGCTCGAGCTGCGCAGGGAGCGACGACTCGGTGCGCGTGGTCACGAGGTGGCTCCGGCTATCTGCCGTGCGCTCTTCTGCAGCGAGTAGCGGCCATAGTTGAAGTACGCCGCGCATGCCCCCTCGGGCGACACCATGCACGATCCGATCGGCGTCTCCGGCGTGCACGCGCTGCCGAAAACGCGGCACTGCCACGGCTTCAGCACGCCCTTGAGCACTTCGCCGCACTGGCACGCCTTGGGATCGGTGACGCGCACGCCTGGCACGGCGAACCGCGCTTCGGCATCCCACGCCTCGAAGTCCGCCCTGAGCTTGAGCGCGCTGTGGTTGATGAAGCCAAGCCCGCGCCACTCGAAGTACGGCCGCAACTCCATCGTCTCGAGCAGAATTTCCATCGCCCGTCGATTGCCCATGGGGCGCACGACCCGCGCGTACTGATTCTCCACGCGCGCCTCGCCTCGGCCGAGCTGCTCGAGGAGCATCACGACCGACTGGAGCACGTCGACCGGCTCGAAACCGGATACGACGATCGGGCGCTCGTAGTCGCGCGCGATGAACTCGAACGGCGCCAGCCCAATGATCGTGCAGACGTGGCCGGGACCGATGAACCCGTCGAGCTGCATGCCCGGCGAATCGAGGATCGCCTTGATCGCCGGCACGATCGTCACGTGATTGCAGAAGACGGAGAAGTTCGCGATCCCCTCGTCGCGCGCGCGCAGCAGCGTCGCGGCGGTGGACGGCGCCGTCGTCTCGAAGCCGACGGCGAAGAAGACCACCTGCCGGTCGGGCGCCTCGCGCGCCAGCCGGAGCGCATCGAGCGGCGAGTAGACGAAGCGTACGTCCGCCCCTTCGGCCTTGGCGTCGAGCAAGCTGCCGCGCGAGCTCGGCACGCGCATCATGTCGCCGAAGGTCGCGAAGATCACGCCGGGCGTGCGCGCGATCGCCATCGCGTCGTCGAGGCGGCCCATCGGGATCACGCACACGGGACACCCCGGCCCGTGCACCAGCTCGACGTTCGCGGGCAGCAGGTCCTGCAGCCCGTGTTTATAAATCGCGTGCGTATGGCCGCCGCACACTTCCATCAGCTTGATGTCCCGACCGCGCGATAGTCGCCCGATCTCGGCCGTCAGATGCCGGATGTCCGCCGGACGGCGATACTCGTCCACGTGCCGCAGCGTCATGCGATCGCCTCCGCGCCCGACAACACGTCGTGCACGAGCGCGAGCAGGATGTGCCACGCCGTGGCGTGTGCCTCCTGGATGCGCGGGATGTAGTCGAGTCGCGCGACGAAGCAGAAGTCGACCACATCCGCCGAGCGTGCGAGCGCGCCGCCGTCGCCGCCGGTGAACGCGACCGTGACGAGGCCGCGCCGGCTCGCCTCCCTGAATGCGGCGATCACGTTGGGCGAGCTCCCGCTCGTCGAGAAGCCAAGCGCGATGTCGCCACGCTCGCCGCATGCGATCACTTGGCGCAGGAAGACGTGCTCCACACCGACGTCGTTCGCGATCGCCGTGACGACGGCGCTGTCGGCCGCGAGCGAGAGCGCCGGAAGCGCCCGCCATCCCGCGCGCGGCGGCGCCATGCAGTCCGAGGCGGCGTCCTCGGCGTCGGTCGCGCTGCCGCCGTTGCCGAACGCGAGCAGCTTGCCGCCGCGCGCGAATGCACCGGCCATCGCGAGCGACGCCTCGGCGAGCAGATCGCGATACTCGGTCACGAGCTGCCGACGGGCCGCGACCGCGTCGCGGCACTTTGCGCGAGTCGACTCGCGCACGGCGTGGCGGCGGGCGGCGTCCGATCGCGATGCGGGCGCGCCGTCGCCGGCCGCCTGCAGAAACGGATACATCTCGCGGCCGAAGTCGCGCTCGATGCTCATCGTGCGTCCCCCGCCAGGCGCTCGAGCCGGTCGATGGCGAAGCCTTGATGCACGAGCACGACGTCGCCCGCGGTCACTCCGTCGACCAGATCGATGGCGACGGTCATGAGCGCGCCGTTCACCTGCGCCGTCGCGAGTCGCGCGCCATCGTCCACCGCGACGACGATCGCCTCGACGGCGTCGTCGCCGCAGAGCGAGCAATGGCCGCCCGCGTCGGGCGCGCAGTCACTCATCGCGCCTCGCTGCCGTCGAGGTAGACGTGCACCAACTCCCACAGCACGTGACACAGCGTCTCCTGCACCTCCTGCACGATCATCGCGTCGCTCGACGGCACGCTGAACGCGAAATATTCGCGCGAAAAATCCTCGCGCGAATCGCCGCCGCCAGAGATCCGAATGGCGAGCACGCCCGCCGCGCGTGCGCGCACCAGCGCACCGTCGACTGCGGCATCGAGCCCGGCGCTCACGCCGATCGCGATGTCGTCCGCACGCGCCAGCGCGGCGAGCGCCGCGAGCACGTCCCCTTCGAGCGCGATCGCCGGTAGCGCGCGCTTGCCGACGATCACCGGGTGCACGAACTCCACGGCGACATGGTGCGCGTCGCTCGCGCTCTCGCACGAGCCAAACACGAAGAGCCGCGCGCCGCGCTGGAACCGCGACGCCATCGCCGCGCACGTGTCGGCAATGCGATCGGCCTCCGCGTCGAAGAAGCGCGTCGCCACCTCCGCGCCTTCTTCCACATGGCGACCGGCGAGCGCGACGAGACGCGCGTGCGACTCCATCCCGACGGCGGCGCCAGTCATTGAATGCGGCTCTCTTTCAGTTGGTCGATCTCCTGCTCGTATTCGCCGTCCAGCTCACGGAGAAAATCGATCGTGCGCTGCGCTTCGTCCTCGTCGATCTTGCTGAGCGCAAAGCCGACGTGCAATAGCACCCAGTCTCCGACATCGAGCCCGTCCGGCAGCACGAGGCCGACGTTGACCACTCGCCGCACGCCGGAGACGTCGACCTTAGCGAGATGATGGGTCTCGTCCATGAACTCGATCACGCGCGCCGGAATGCCTAGGCACATTGGGCCTCCCGCGCGCTGAGCGACCGTCCGGCGATGACGAGCTGGCCCAGCGCGATACCGCCGTCGTTGCACGGAACCGCGCGGTGGAGCAATACCTCGAAGCCGAGCGCGGTGAGCGCATCGGCGCTGCGCTCCGCCAGAAGCGCGTTTTGGAATACGCCCCCGGTGAGCGCGACGCGCCCGACGCCCGTCGCCCGGCGCGCAGCCTCGGCGCCGGACACCACGAGGTCACGCATGGCGTTGTGGAACGCCCCGGCGATTTGGGACGCCGGTCGTCCGAGCTCGACGTCGTCCATGATGCCGCGCACGATCGGCGCGGGATCGAGTATCCACCGCTCATGCGATGCGCGGTGCTCGATTGGATAACTTCGCGTCGTCGAGCGATCGGCGATCGCCTCGAGCTCCATCGCGGCCTCTCCTTCGAATCGTGACACGTGGCGCACGCCGGTGAGGGACGCCGCGGCGTCGAACAGGCGGCCGACGCTCGAGGTGGGGGGAGACGACACGCCGCGCTGCATCATCTGCGCAATCGCACGACGACGTGCGCCGTTCAGGGGGGGCGTAGTCGAATGCGCCGCATACCGCTCGAGGGCGGTCGCATCGCCGCCGTGCGCGGCCCACACATGCGCGCAGGCCGAGCGCCACGGCTCGCGTGCGGCCACGTCGCCGCCGGGCAGCGGAACGTAGGCCAACGACCCGAGCCGCTCGCACCGCGGGTTACCATCGAGCTCCACGAGCAGGAACTCGCCACCCCAGATCGCGCCGTCGGTGCCGAGGCCGGCGCCGTCGACGACGACGCCGATCGTCGGGGCAGTGACACCGTGTTCGGCCATGCACGCCGCCACGTGCGCGTGATGATGCTGGACCGCCACCAGCTGCGCGCCGAGTTCCGGCGCCAGCAATTCGGCGATGCGCGTCGAGCGATAGTCGGGATGCAGGTCGTGTGCGATCACGCGCGGCCGAATGCCAAGCAGGCCGATGAAGTGGCCGATCCCATCGCGCAGCGCGCGCGAGGCGTCGGCGTGCGCAAGGTCGCCGATGTGCTGCGACGGCCACGCGCGTCGCCCGCCGCCGATGCAGAACGTGTTTTTGAGATGCCCCCCCACGGCGAGCGTCGGCGCGTCGAGTGCGAGCGGAAGACAGATCGGCTGCGGCGCGAGGCCGCGCGACCGCCGAAGAATCGCCGGCGCGCCCCTCGCGACACGCGCCACGCTGTCGTCGCATCGTACCGCGATCGGCCGATCGTGGGACAGGAAAACATCCGCGATGCCGGCGAGACGCGCGCGCGCGTCGCCGTCGTCAATCGCGATCGGCTCGTCGTGCGGATTGCCGCTCGTCAGCACGAGCGGGACGTCGAGCCCGTTTAGCAGAAGGTGATGGAGCGGCGTGTACGGCAGCATCATGCCGAGCTGACGCAACGACGGGGCGACGTCGTCAGCCACACCACGGGTGCCGGCGCGCCTCGCGAGGAGGACGATCGGCCGCGGCGCCGACTCGAGAAGCATGGCCTCCAACTCGCTCACCTCGCATACCTCGCGGACGGCCTGAAGATCGCGGACCATGATCGCGAACGGTTTCGCCTCGCGTTGCTTGCGCGCGCGAAGGCGGGCGACGGCGTTCGCGGACGAGGCGTCGCAGGCGAGATGGTAGCCGCCCAACCCCTTCACGGCGACGATGCGGCCCTCTCGCAACGCGGCGATCGCTGCGCTGAGCGCGCGCTCGCCTCCGCCGTCATGCTCGCGCGAGCCGGCGCCGCTCAGGTGCAGTGACGGGCCGCACTGCCAGCACGCGATCGCTTGCGCGTGGAAGCGGCGGTCGCGCGGATTCTCGTACTCGGCGCGGCACGCGTCGCACATCGCGAACGACGCCATCGTCGTGCGCGGGCGGTCGTATGGGAGGTCGGTGATGATCGTGAAGCGCGGTCCGCAGTGTGCGCAGGTGATGAACGGATAGCGGTACCGCCGATCGGCGGGATCGGCCAGCTCGGCCACGCACGCGTCGCACGTTGCGACGTCGGGCGGAATGTTCGTCCCGCGCGGGCCGCCCATCGCGCTCGTGGCGACGGTGAATCCCCGTTGCGCGGCGAGCGGCGCCTCGCGAACCTCGACGCCGTGAATCGCCGCGAGCGGCGGCGAGTCGGTCGTCAGCCGCTTGAGAAAAGACTCGATCGCGCTCGCCTCGCCTTCGACATCCACGAGCACTCCGGCCGGCGCGTTACGCACCGTACCACGGAGCTCGAGCGCGCTCGCCAGGCCATGGACGAACGGCCGAAAGCCGACGCCCTGGACCATGCCCTCGACGGCGATCAGCCGGCGCTCCACCATCCGCACTCTCCGACAGCGAGCCGACCGTCGCGGCCCGTGCGAGAACCCACCATGTCGCGCTGCAACCAGACGTTACCTGCTTGCCGCCTCAGTGAGCAATGGCGCTTCGATCGATCGAAGCGCCCAGACACCGACGCCGCTATGGCTCGGTGCGAGCGGCCTCGGACGGCGGCCGGAGCTGCGCGCTCACAGGCTGGCCGCCAGCTCGCGACGGGAGGCCTGGACGGCAACCTTCTCGTGAGACCGTCCGACCAGTCCGACCAGGACGAG
>JBDUCS010000011.1:0-24756 GCA_040003335.1 Gemmatimonadaceae bacterium
ATCAATGCCAACGGTTCGTGGAAAGGGGATGACAACGGCAGCGCAGTGAAGAAAGCCGAGCGCTACATCGACATCGGGCAGGAGCAGAACGCGGACTTGCTCTGCGGCGGCCGCCGTGCCGTGGGGAAGGGACTCGAGAATGGCCACTTCTTCGAGCCGACCATCTTCGCACACGTCGAAGCGGGGAGCCGGCTCGAGCAGGAAGAGATTTTCGGACCCGTGCTGTCGGTGATTCGGGTGCAGAACGCCGAGGAGGCGTTCGCGGTCAACAACGACGTGAAGTACGGGCTATCGTCATCGCTCTACACGCGCGATGTAAACCTCGCCTTCCGTGCCCTCACCGAGCTCGACAACGGCATCACGTACATCAACGCCCCGACGATCGGTGCCGAGGCACATCTCCCGTTTGGCGGTGTCAAACAGACGGGGAACGGACACCGCGAGGGCGGCTGGGAGGTGTACGAATTTTACTCGGAGACAAAGGTCGGCTACGTCGATTTCTCCGGTACGTTCCAGCGGGCGCAAATCGACAATTATCTCGGAACGCCCGACTGATGCCGGGCGCCGGCGTCGAGGGTCCGAGGCCCGACGCCCGATGTCCGACGCCGTACGACGATCTTCAACGCGGTGCGAAAGCATGGATGCACGCCGGACGCCGGCTGGTGGGGCGGGAGGGCAGCGAACGCCGTGGTCGATCGCCCGACGCGCGCTCGAGGCGGTGAAGGGCCGCATCCGCGGCCGTGGCGCATCGCGCATCGCGCCGGAGGCGGCGGCGGTCGGGCCCTCATCGGTGGTGGCGGAGTGGGCGGGACGCGGCGTGCCAAACCTGGCGACGCTCGTTCGTCGTGACCTCGAGCGCGCCGGCCTAGTCATCGAAGAGCTGAGCATCGGCACGACGGGCACGTACACTGTCGTCTCGGTGCGCGTGCCCGTGAGCGCGCGCGCGACGATCGAGCGGCTTGCCGTGGAGTCGCGCCTATCGGTATCATTTCTCGACCACGAGGCGTCGAGCGCCATCCGGTCATGACGAGTCGTCCCGCCACTCCCCCAGCAGCACGCGCCGCGATCACCGATGAGCTCAAGGCGAACGCCTTGCGCGCGGTGAATCAGCGCTCGCAAGGGCGGCTGGTGCTGGAGTGGCTAAAGTCGTTCGTGATTGCGGTCTGCATCTTCTTTCTCGTCCGCGCCTTCCTCGTCGAGGCGTTCAAGATCCCCTCGGGATCGATGGAGAAGACGCTCCTTGTCGGCGACTTTCTCCTCGTCAACAAGGCCGTCTACGGCGCCGAAGTGCCCTTCACGCACGCGCGACTTCCGGCGATCAGCAAGCCAGGGCGTGGCGACGTGATCGTGTTCGACTTTCCGCGCGAGCCGAGCAAGAATTTCGTCAAGCGACTCATCGGCGTGCCGGGCGACACGCTCGAGTCGCGCGAAGGCTCGATCTACCGCAACGGCCGCGCGCTCGCCGAGCCGTACGTCGCGCACAACGACCCGAACTCCGACATCTCGAACGAAGATTTCCATTGGCAGCGCGACTATCTCGTGCGGTCGGCCGAGGCGAGCATCGGCTACCATCCGTCGCGAAACAACTGGGGTCCCTTGGTCGTCCCTGAACGAAGCTATTTCGTGCTGGGCGACAACCGGGACAACTCGTTCGACAGCCGATATTGGGGATTCGTCCCCGACTCGCTGGTGAAAGGGCGCCCCCTCGTCGTCTACTACAGCTACGAGCGCGATCAGACGCACCGTTTCACGTCCTGGCTCACGCATGTGCGCTGGGGTCGCATCGGCGAGCGCATCCGATAGAGCGCGGTCACGAGTAGGCACGACCGCGAGCGCCGGATCGCGCTGTCCAGCAATTGTCGGGTAGTATCCGGAACGCATCGGCTCGCCCCGCGAGACGTGTGGCATTTCGGAGGTCGCTTCCGCGCCGACGCTGGCGCGGCGCACGCCGCAATCAGGAGCGCCAGGCCGTATGGCTGTCACGACCCACAGAAAATCGTCGTACGATGAAGGCTCGCTCGATCAGTACCTCCGTGACATCAGCGCGTATCCGCTGATCGACCGGGAAGAAGAGGCGCGTCTCGCCGTGGGCATTCGCGCCGGGCACGCCGAAGCGCTCGACAAGCTGGTGCGCTCCAACCTCCGCTTCGTCGTCAGCGTCGCGAAGAAATACCAGAATCAGGGCGTCGCGCTCTCGGACCTGATCAACGAGGGCAACCTCGGGCTCATCCGTGCGGCGCATAAGTTCGACGAGACGAAGGGGATCAAGTTCATCTCCTACGCCGTGTGGTGGATCCGCCAGGCGATTCTCCAGGCACTCGCCGAGCAGTCGCGCATCGTGCGCGTGCCGCTCAACCGCGCCGGCACACTTCACCGCATCGGCAAGCGCGCCAACGCGCTCCTCCAGGAGCTCGGTCGCGAGCCGACGCACGAGGAGATCGCCCAAGAGATGGACATCACCGAGGAGGAGGTCGCGAAAACGATCTCCATCTCGCAGACGCATCTCTCTCTCGACGCGCCGCTCACGCCGGGCGAGGACAACCGTCTCCTCGACTACCTGCCGGACACGCTCAACCCGACGCCGGACGAGCAGACGTTCGAGAAGGCGCTCACCGAGTCGATCGAAGAAGCGCTCGCGTCGCTCAAGGAGCGCGAAGCAAAAATCCTCCGCCTCTACTTCGGCCTCGACGGCGCCGAGCCGATGACGCTCGAGGAGATCGGCACACTCCTCGGTATCACGCGCGAGCGCGTGCGGCAGATCAAAGAAAAGGCGCTCTCGCGGCTGCGGCACGTGTCGCGCGCGCGCGCGCTCGAGTCGTATCTCGGATAGCCGTACACCCCGTTCGGCTGCACCCACGTGACGACGCGCGTGAGCGGGACCGTGCGGTGACCCAGGCCGGCGAGTCGCCCTGACGCCTTGCCAGCGCGCGGATCGTGGCGAGCTTTCAGTCGAACCCCCGCGCATCCGACACCAGCTCCCGTTACCCGACCATGGCCGACCAGAATTCGTTCGACGTCACAACCGGAGTCGACCTGCAGGAAGTCGACAACGCCGTGAATCAGGCGCAGAAAGAGATCGCGCAGCGCTACGACTTCAAAGGGAGCAAGGCGAGCATCGACTTCAATCGCGCCGAGGGAAAATTGGCGCTCGTGGCCGATGATGACTTCAAGATGCGCGCGCTGTTCGACGTGCTGCAGGCGAAGCTGATCAAGCGCGGCGTGCCGACAAAGAATCTCGACATCGGCGAGGTGAAGCCGGGCGGCAACGACACCGTGCATCGCGATGTGATGCTCAAGCAGTCGCTCGATGGCGACACGGCAAAGAAGGTTGCGGCGGCGATCAAGGACGCGAAGATGAAGAAGGTGCAGGCGTCCATTCAAGGCGAGCAGGTGCGCGTGACGTCGCCGAGCCGCGACGAGCTGCAGGCGGTGATGGCGCTGCTCAAGGGCAAGGACTTTGGCGTCGAGCTCAAGTTCGGTAACTACCGATGAGCGGCGCCTCCATTCTCGCGGGGTCCTGATGCAGGTCTTTCTGCACACGCGCGACCGGCGCACCGGCGAGTGGCACGCCACGCTGCGCGAACTTCCACTGCTGCCGCGCGTCGGCGACCACCTGGCGACGGCGAGCCTCCCCGATGAATGGCTGGAGATTCGCCTCGTCGTTCACACCCCCGACGCCAGCGACTCGCTCGCCGAGCTGTACGCGATTCCCGTCGAGCGCCGCGCGGCGCGGCAGGCGGCGATCACCTAAGCGCGGGCGTCGGCCCCTCCCGGCTATTACCTTTCGACGATGTCCGCCCTCGGCTCACCGCCCCCCGTTCGAGTCGCCTTCATCACGCTGGGCTGCGATAAGAACACCGTCGACAGCGAGCGCTATCTCGCCGAGCTGGTCGGACACGGCGCGGAGTTCACGCGGGTGCTCGACGAGGCGAACGTGATCGTCGTCAACACGTGCGGCTTCATCGATGCCGCGAAGCAGGAATCCATCGACGCGCTGGTGCAGGCGGGGCGACTGAAGGCCGACGGATCGTGTCGAGCCGTTGTCGCGGTGGGCTGCATGGTGGAGCGCCACAAGGCGGAGCTGCTCGCCGAGCTGCCCGAGGTGGATTTCTTCCTCAGCAACTCCGAGATCGGGACGCTGATTCCCGTGCTCGAGGAGCGCGGCGTACTCGGTCCGGCAGACGCGCTCGTGCGGCATCCTGGCGTGCGCCTCTACGCCGGCGACCTGCCGCACGTGCGGTATCTCAAGATCAGCGAAGGCTGCGACCACGGCTGCGCCTTCTGCGCCATTCCGCTCATGCGCGGCAAGCACCGCTCGTTCGCGTTCGATGATGTGGTGCGCGAGGCCCAGCTGCTCGAGCTGCAGGGCGCGCGCGAGCTCAACCTCGTGGCGCAGGATCTCGCGCACTACGGGCGCGACGTGCGCGACGGCGTCGGATTGGCCGAGCTGCTGGAGCGGTTGCTCGAAGAGACGAGCGTGCCCTGGCTGCGGATGCTGTATCTGTATTCGATCGGGCTCACGCCCAACCTTCTCGAGCTGATGGCGCGTAAGCCGCGCATCCTGCCGTATTTGGACATTCCCATCCAGCACGCGAGCGATGCGGTGCTCGTGCGGATGCGGCGGCCCGAGCGCGCGCGGACGATCCGTGAGCGCGTGGCGCGCGTGCGCGAGGTCGTGGGCGACGCGCTGGCGATTCGGACGACGTGCATCGTCGGCTTTCCGGGCGAGACCGCAGACGACTTCGCGCGGCTGTGCGACTTCCTGGAAGAGACGCGCTTCGAGCGCGTCGGCGCCTTCACGTACTCGCCGCAGGCAGGCACGCGTGCGGCCGAGCTCGCCGACGACGTGCCGGAGGACGTGAAACAGGAGCGGCTGGAGCGGCTTTCCGACCTGCAGCGCGCGATCACGGCGGAGCGCTACGAGCGATTCATCGGCCGGCGCGTGCAAGCGCTGGTCGATCATGGCGCGATGGACGGCGAGCCGGCACAGGCGCGGGTCATCTGGCAGGCCGACGACGTCGACGGCATCACACAGCTCGTCGGCGATGCGGCGCCGGGGTCGCTGCTCGATGTGCGCATCGATGACGTGATCGACGACTACGACTTTCGCGCGACGGTGCTGCGCACGATCGAGCGCGCTCCGGCGCGCGCGCGCGCGTCGCGGTCACTCCCTGTGATGGCGGGCGGGGGCATCGGCGCCGGCGGCGGGAGCTTCGGGCGGTGACGCCGGCGGCACGGGGTGCGTAGAGGCGTGCTCGCCGCCCTGTTCGTCGCGGCGGGCGCGTACGGCGCGACCGCCGCTCGCGGCGCGACGAAGCGGCCGGCCGTGAGATCCGTTCGATCCGTTGATGGGGGCCGCGCGCTTCGCGTCGCGATCGCCACCGCCGCGCAGAGCGTGACGCTCGGTGGCACGGGCGAGTGGCGCTTGTACGATCGCGGCGGCGACGGGACGCTGGTGCGCGGACTGGCCGGCGAGTCGTGGGGCGTGCGGCGCGACGGCTGGCGGTTGCGCGCAGTTCGCGGCGACGGCGTCCCCACCGACGCGCGGCAGGGTCCGTTCGTCGCCCGGCCGACCGCGCTCGGCGCGCTCCTCACCGTGAACGGGAAGCGCTATCGCGGTGAGATCACGCTGGTCGCGACGGACTCCGGTCTATTGGTAATCAATCGCTTACCGGTCGAGGAATACCTGCGCGGCGTCGTGCCGCTGGAGATCGGGAAGCGGCAGCCCGCCGAGCGCGCGGCGATCGAGGCGCAGGCGGTCGCGGCGCGGAGCTACGCCTACGCGCACTTTGCCGATGCGTCGCGCGCCCTGTACGACGTCACCGGCGGAGTGCTCGACCAGGTGTACGACGGCGTCGAGGCCGAGAGCCCGCTCACCGACGCCGCCGTCGATGCGACGCGGGGCCTCGTGCTGCGCTACGGCGGCCGCGTCATCTCCGCGCCCTACTCGTCGTCGTGCGGCGGGATGACGGCCGCAGCCACTGAGGTCTGGCAGGGAGGGACCGACCAGCCGTATCTGCGCGCGGTGAGCGATCAGATTCCCGGCACGACGCGCGCGTACTGCGATCCGGCGCCGCGCTTCTCGTGGACCCGCACCTTTCAGCGGTCCGAGCTCAACGCCGCGGTCCAGCGCTATCTGCGTGCGTACGTGACCGTGCCGGGGAACGGCGTGGGCACGGTGCAGTCGGTGGAGATCGCCGGGCACACGCCGTCGGGACGCGTGCGTGCGGTGCTCGTGGTCACCGATCACGGGCAGTTCACGCTCCGCGGCAACGAGATGCGCTTCGTGTTGCGCGCGCCTGGTGGCGAGATACTCAACAGCACGTATTTTTCGCTCGCCGCCGAGCGCGACGGCGACGGCGCGCTCGGCCGTTTGACGGTGAGTGGCAAGGGATACGGTCACGGGATCGGCATGTGCCAGTGGGGCGCGATCGGCCGCGCGCGTGCCGGACAGGACTTTCGCACCATCCTCCAGACTTACTACCAGGGAACGACCGTTGAGATGGTGGATTAGGAGCGTGCTGGCGATCGTTTCCGTGCTCCTGCTCGCGCCGGCCGCGCGCGCGCAATCACTGTTCGATCGTCTGGGGCTCGACCGGCTGCGCCTCACATCGATCGGCGTCGAGTCCGGCCCGGTCGCGCCGGCGCGCGCGGCGCCCACGGTGGCCTATGCGCTCAACGCCGACTACGGCGAGATTGCGCCCAACTGGCGCATCGTCTTCGTGGCGACATACTGGGGGACGCATTTCACGGAGGGAACGATCCGCAAGTTCGAGCAGCAGCTGCGCGGCAGCACGGGCGTCGAGGGTGACTCGGTGCGCATCGGCAAGGTGACCGTGTCCGACATCGCGCTCGAGACCGACCTCCGCTGGACGCCGCTCCGCACGGGCTTCTTCCGCCCGTTCCTCGGCGGCGGCCTCGGCCCCCACGTGATCAACGCCGAGAACCGGTACATCAACGACACCTTCGTCGAGAGCGCGTTGGACCAGATCGCCATGGGATTCTCGGCGATGGGCGGCGCCAACATCGTCGTCAGCGATCGCCTCAGCGTTGGCGCGCAGCTGCGCTACACGCTGCTCAGCACCGTGCGGTTCGGGACGATCCGCGCGTACGGAAGCTATTCCTTCAGCCGTACCGCGCCGTGAAGCCGGTCACGCGGATCGGGGTCGTCGGCGCGGGCGCCATCGCGCAGCTCGCGCACCTGCCGGTGCTGTCGAAGATGCGCGGCGCCGAGCTCGTCGCGCTCTGCGACAACGACGGCGTGAAGGCGCGCGCGCTCGCCGAGCGATTCGGCGTGCGCGATGTCTTCACCGACTTGGAGGAGCTGCTCGAGTACGACGAGCTCGACGCCGTCGTGATCACGACGCCCAATCACCTGCACGAGCCCCACGCGCTGAGCGCGCTCGCGGCCAAGGTGCACGTGCTGTGCGAGCGCCCGCTCGCGCTCGCGTCGCGCGGCGTCGAGCGCATCTTGGCCGCCGCCAGCCGCGCCGACCGCAAGGTCGCCGTCGCCAACAACCAGCGCTTCCGCGCCGATGTCCAAGTGCTGAGCTCGTTTCTGCGAAATGGAGAGCTCGGCAAGCTGACGGGCGTGCGCGCCGGATCGTACACGCCGCGGCGCGCCGAGACGGGGTGGCGCCAGCGCCGGCCCGAGTCCGGCGGCGGCGCATTTCTCGAATTCGGCTTTCCACTCCTCGATCTTGCGCTCTGGCTCGCCGATTTCCCGGAACCGGTGCGCGTGTCGGCGAGCATGGAGCGCGGTCGCGGCGCGTCCGCGGTCGAGGATTCGATGCTCGTGCAGCTCGAGTGCGCGCAAGGCAAGACGTTCTCGTTCGACGTCACCTGGTCGTACGTCGGACAGGACGAACGCTGGTGGTTCGACGTGCTGGCGACGCGCGGCAGCGCGCGGCTCTCGCCGTTGCGCGTGGTGAAGGAGCTCAACGGCAAACCGGTCGACGTGACGCCGACCGGCGCCGCCGCGCGCGAGAGCGCCTTTATTCAATCGTACCGCGCCGAGCTGGCGCACTTTCTCGCCGTCGTGCGCGACGAATCGGAGTACGAGGCGCCGGTGGACCAGATCGCGGTGCAGAAGGTCATGGAAGCGATCTACAAGGCGGCGGACGACGAGAAAGAAGTCCGGCTGTGAGCCGTCGCTCGTGAGCCGTCGCTCGTGAGGCGTCCCGGCTGGTGGCCGACGCGCGCCGAGTGGCCGGTCGTGGCCGCGTCCTCCCTCTTGTTCGCGCTCGCCTTTCCGCCGGTGCCGCTGGTGGCGCCGGTCTTTATCTGTTTGGTGCCGCTCGGCGTCGCGGTTGCGCGCCTGGCCGACGCCGGCCACGTTCGCGGCACGCCGGACTATCGCGCGGCGCGCCGCAGTGCGGCGCGACTCGGCTTTTTTTTCGGCCTCGTCGGCTATGCGCTCAATCTCTACTGGATCGCGCTCGCGCTGGCGATCTACTCCAAGCTCGCCTTTCTCGGATATTTCGCGGCGCTGTTCGTGCTCGCGCCCGTGGTGTGCGCGGCGGCTGTCGCGCTCTTCGTGGCGCGGCAGCGCACGCGCTGGCCGATGGCGCTCCTCGTGCCAGTGATCTGGGTCGCGTCGGAGCTCGTGCTCAACTACCTCAGCGACCTCGCGTTTCCGTGGCTGCCCTTGGGGTTGGCCACCGCGCGGATCCCGATGCTGGCGCAGGCGGCGGAGCTGAGCGGCGTCCACGGACTGACCTTCTGCATTGCCGCGGTATCAGGCCTCGTCACGGACGCGTGGCTGCGCCGCGCCGAACGGCGCGTCGTCGCGACGCGTCTCGCCGGTGGCGGCGTCATCGTCGGCGCGCTCGCACTCTATGGCGTCGTGCGAATGCCGATGATCAAGACGCGAGCCATCGGCGGCGTGGCGTCGGTGCAGCCGAATATCCCGCAGCAGGAGAAGTGGCAGGCCGAGCACCGCGACGAGATCATGGGCATCCTCACGGCGCTGACGCGCGAGACGATGGCGCGTCGCGACGCGCAGCTCGTGCTCTGGCCGGAGGCGGCGATGCCCGACTTTCTCCTCAACCGTCCCGATCACGCCGACACGATTCGCGCCCTGACATCGCGCAGCGGCATTCCGCTCCTGGCCGGCGCGCTCGACGCCGTGCGCGTCGGGCCCAACACGTACGACGCGTATAACGCGGCGCTGTTCGTCACGGCGCAGGGCGCCATCGACACCGCGGTATATCGCAAGACATACCTGGTGCCGATCGTCGAGCGCGTGCCGTTCGTGAATCCGAATTGGTTTCGCGGCCTTCCGTATTTCGGGCTGTTCGCGCGTGGGACGTCCGAGCCCCCGGTGTACCGGCTGCCGATGGGGCGCTTCGGCGTGCTGATCTGTTACGAATCGATCTTTCCGCAGCGCTCACGCTACTACCGCGCGCACGGCGCGGACTTCCTGATCAACATCACGAACGACGCATGGTTCGGACGCTCGCTCGCGCCGTACCAGCACGAAGCGCATCTCGCGCTGCGCGCGATCGAGAACCGCGTCGGCATCATCCGCGACGCCAATACGGGCATCTCCGCCTCGATCGACCCGCTCGGCCGTTTTCACGGCGAGACCGAGCTCGAGACGCGCACGTCGCGTACGTATCAGGCGGAGACGACCGACATCCGCACGCTCTACGTGCGATTCGGCGATTGGCTCGGCATACTGTGTGTGACGGCGTCGCTGTGTCTCGTGTTCCCGTGGGATCGCGTTCGGCGCACACTTCATGAGCGATAGGTCTCGGACACCGAACACGGAACACCGATCACCGGTGTCAGTGGGCGTCGATGTCGGCGGCACCTTCACGGATCTCGTCGCGGTCGCCGAAGACGGCAGGGTCGAATCGCGTAAAGTGTCCAGCACGCCGGACGACCAGAGCGTCGCCGTGCTCGACGCTCTGGCCGCGCTCGGCGCCGATCCATCGGCGGTCGCGCGGCTCGTGCACGGCACGACGGTCGCGACCAACGCGCTGCTCGAGCGGACTGGCGCGCGCGTGGTGCTGTGTGCCACGAAGGGGGCAACGGACTTGCTGTCGCTGGCGCGGCAGGAGCGCGCGTCGCTCTACGATTTGACGAAGCACCATCCCGCACCGCTGGTCACGAGCGAAGGGTGCGTCGCCGTGCCGGGTCGTCTCGAGCCGCAGGGCGAGGTGCGACCCCTGACGAACGCCGACGCGCAGGCCGCGGCCGAGCGGGTCGCGGCGTTGTCTCCCGAGATCGTCGCCGTTTCGCTGCTGCACGCGTACCGCGACGACGCGCACGAGTCGCGGCTCGCGGCCGCGCTTCACGCGCGCCTGCCCGGCATCGACGTCGTGATGTCGTCCCGCGTCTTTCCAGAGATTCGCGAGTACGAGCGGACGTCGACCGTCGTCGCCGAGGCGTATCTGCGGCCGCGCGTGGCGGGCTATCTGGAGGAGCTCGAGCGCCGCCTGCGGACGGCCGGCTATCCGTCGCTGGCCGTGATGACATCGAGCGGCGGCATGCGCGCGTCGCGCGATGCGTCGCACGGCGCCGCGGCGCTCGCGCTGTCGGGCCCGGCCGGCGGCGTCGTCGGCGCGGCGTATGTCGCGCGACTCGCCGGCTTCAGCGATGCGCTGACCATCGACATCGGGGGCACGAGCGCCGACGCTGGCGTCGTCGTCAGCGGAAACGCAATGATGGAGAGCGGCGGCGCCGTCGCCGGCGTGCCGATCGCGCTCCCGCGTGTGCTCGTCGAAACGGTGTCCGCCGGCGGCGGGAGCGTCGGCTGGGTGGACGACGGCGGCGCGTTGCGTGTCGGACCGCGCAGCGCCGGCGCACGTCCGGGTCCGGCGGCCTTCGGGCGCGGCGGTATCGAACCCACCATCACGGACGCGCACGTCGTGCTGGGAACGCTGCGCGCGTCGCGGCTGAGCGGAGGCATCGCGATCGACGAGCGCGCGGCGCGCGGCGCCATCGCGCGGCTCGCCGCGACGCTCGGCGTCTCGCCGCAGCGCGTGGCGACGGCGATGATCCAGTCAGCTGACGCGGCGATGGCGCGCGCGCTGCGGCGCGTGAGCGTCGAGCGCGGCATCGATCCACGGCGCTCGGTACTCGTGGCGTTCGGCGGCGGCGGACCGCTCCACGCCTGCGCGCTCGCTGAACATCTCGGCATGCGGCGCGTGTTGGTCCCCCCGTTCGCCGGTGTGCTCAGCGCGCTCGGTCTTGCGATCGCCGCCGAGCGTCGCGACTCGCTCGTGAGCGTCATGCGCCGCGCGGACGCCATCACCGCCACGGAGCTTCGTGCCACGTACGACGCGTTCACGGCGCGCGCCGGTCCGGGCTACCGCTCCGAGTGGTGGGCGCGCGCACGATACGCGGGCCAGGGATACGAGCTCGAGGTGCCGATCGCATCGGACGACGACGGCGCGTCGGTCGCTGCGCGCTTCGTCGCCGGCCACGCGTCGCGCTACGCATTCACACTCGACCGGCCCGTCGAGATCGTGAGCGCGCGGCACGCCGCCTCCGGCGACGGGCACGACGCGCGCCTCGTTCGCGACGACGAACGGGGAGAGCGTCTGGTCGGCCCATCGACACTCGCGCTGGCCGATGCGACGATGCTCGTCGCGCACGGATGGACAGCACGGCCACTCCCGATCGGCGGCTGGTTGCTGGAGCACGGGGCATGATCCCGGCCGCCCCGCACCCGGCGCCCGGCGCTGCGCAATTCGATTTGCTGGATCTCGAGGTGATCAGCCATTCCGTTGCCGCGATCGCGGAAGAGATGGGGGCGATCCTCGTGCGCGGCGCGCTGTCGCCGAATATCCGCGAGCGCCGCGACAGCTCGGCCGCGCTGTTCGACGCGGGTGGCCAGATGGTTGCGCAGGCCGCGCATATTCCCGTGCATCTCGGAGCGATGCCCGATGCGGTGCGCGCCGTCATCGAGCGCGATCCCGCGCCGGGCGATGTCTTTCTACTCAACGATCCGTATCGCGGCGGGTCGCACCTCCCCGATCTCACGCTGATCGAAGCGATCGAGATCGACGGCGTTGTCGGCGGATTTGCCGCCGTGCGCGCCCACCACGCCGACGTTGGCGGGATGAGTCCGGGGAGCATGCCGCAAGGCGCGCGGGAGCTGGTGCAGGAGGGACTGATCCTTCCTCCGGTACGCCTCGTGAGGCGCGGCGTGCTCGACGAGGAGCTGCTGCAGCTCGTGCTCGCCAACGTGCGCACGCCCGACGAGCGCCGTGGCGACTTGCGCGCGCAGCTCGCGGCGTGCGCGGCGGGCGCGGCGGGTTGGCGCGCGCTCGCGGCGAAGGAGGGGCGGGCGAGACTACAGTCGGCCGGTGACGCGCTCATCGCCTATACCGAGCGGCGCGCGCGTGCCGCAGTGAACGCGCTCGGCGACCGGCGCGGGCGCGCCGCCGATGCGCTGGAGGGCGATGGCGTGACGGACGCCGATATTCGGGTGGCCGTGGAGGTGAGCGCCGAGCGCGGCACGCTACGACTGGATTTCACCGGTACGGCCGACCAAGTCGCCGGCAACGTCAATTGTCCGATCGCCGTGACGCGCGCGGCGGCGGTGTTCGTGTTGCGGACGCTCCTCGACGACGACGTGCCGACGAACGACGGCATTGCGCGCGCGATCGAAATCGTCGCCGCGCCCGGCAGCGCGATCAACGCGCGATGGCCCGCAGCGGTCGCGGCGGGAAACGTCGAGATGTCGCAGCGGATCACGGATGTGCTGTTTGCCGCGCTTGCCGACGCGGGACTCGACGTGCCCGCCGCCGGCCAGGGGACGATGAACAACATCACTTTCGGCGCGCCGGGTTGGACGTTTTACGAGACACTGGGCGGCGGGCAGGGGGCATCGTCCGGCGGCGATGGGCCGAGCGCCGTGCACGTGGGGATGAGCAACACGCGCAACACGCCGATCGAGTCGCTGGAGTGGGCGTATCCGATTCGCATCGAGGAGTATTCGATTCGGCGGGGGAGCGGCGGCGCGGGTGCGCACGCGGGTGGCGATGGCATCGTGCGGAGGTATCGCGCCATGGAGCCGTGCACGGTCACGCTGCTGACGGAGCGGAGGCGGCGCGCGCCGGCGGGAGCGGCTGGTGGCGCGGACGGCGCGCCGGGGCGGAACTTGCTCAACGGGCGCGAGCTGCCGGCCAAGTGTCGGGTGGAGCTGGTCGCGGGCGACGTGGTGACGATCGAGACGCCTGGAGGCGGAGGATTCGGCAAACCGGCGTAGCATTGGCGCGTCGCGCGAATTGGGTGACGAACGCGCAAGAATTTCGGGGTAGATTCGCCTTGCGGGGGGGCCCCCAACCGCGCGCGGAGAGAAAAAAGTAACGCGCCAAACGCTCGCGGAAGCCGACTGGCGACGCTCGTTCACGCGTGCTATCGTCACTGCGTTCGAGTGCCCGGGCCCGGTGGCCGGCGCCGCGCTGCCATCGTCTTCCGCTCGTGAGTACGCCTATGCTGGACGCCATCGACCGCTCGATCGTCGTCTCCATCTGCGCAGCGATCGGCGCGGTGGCCACGATCGCCGCCGCGATCTTCGCCGCGCGCGCGGCGCGCGACGCGCGCAACGCCGCGAACGTGGCGCGCGACGGGCTCACCGACACGGAATCCGATGCCCGCCGGCGCGCGACGCTCGAACAGCTGCGCGGCCTCGAGCGGCGCGCGCTGCCCGTCTGGCGCGCCAGAGTCGATCCCGGGGCACTGGTCGCCGAGGTGGAGCGCGGCGATTTGCTGTCGGCGCTCAGCGACAACTTCCTCGCCTACCTCAACGCGCTCGACCTGCACGCCTTCGCCGTGCGCCATCGGATGGTCGATCGCGATCTCTCCGACCAGTACCTGCGCGATCTCGTTCCGTCGGCCGTCACGTTTAACGCGGTGATCAATGGCCTACGCCGCGTCGCCAACGACCAGACGATGTATCGCGAGCTCGAGGCGTACATCAGCCGGCTTGCCACGGAGTTTCCCGCGGCGCCGCGTCCCGTCACGCCGGCCGGACAGGCGGCGATTCAGGCAACCGCCGCTCCCGCGACACCGCCGGCCATCGAGCGCGAGCGCGCGCCGAGCCCGTCGCCGACCGCTGGTGTCCGGGCGACGGCGGACGCGATCCGCCGTCCCTCGGCCTCCAATCCGGCCGCTCCGCCCGGCGCGCTGGCGACGGTCTCGCATCGTCGTAACCTCTCGCTCGACGAAGCTCTCGAATCGGCGATCGCGCGGGACGAAGCCCGGTAAGCGCATGGCAGATCGCGGCAAGCGTCTCGCGGATAGCGAATCTCGCGTGGGGGGAACGAGAAAGGCGCCGAACCGATCGGCGCCTTTTCGTCTACGAGAACCTATACCGTCGGGCGATCCGCGAGCCACGAGCCGCTTTACTTTTCGAGCCGCCGCAGCTCGAGCTTCGCCGGCTCGTAGTCCGGAAACGAGGCCAGCGACTTCTGTAGCAGATCGAGGGCCCCCATGCGGTCGCCGCCGTCGGCCGCTGCGAGCGCGCGCGAGTAGAGCATCGCGGCCTGAAACGGAACCTTCTTGGCGCTCTCGATGCTCGCGTCGCGCATCGGCTTGGGGAGGTCGGGGAACTTGAGCCCCGAGTTGAGTTTGCCGGCGAGCTGATTGATCATCGTCATCAGATTCGCTTGCGAGCCGTCGACGCTCTCGACGTATTCGATCTGCGACGTCTCGACGTTCACCGAGCGCGCGACGAGGCGCGTGTTCCCCTTGGTGTCGATCACGAAGCCGCCGAAGATCATGTGGCGCGCGCCAAGAAGCTTGCCCACCTGCACTGCGGTCTCCTTCGTCACCTGTCCCGTGGCGACGAGCTTGTGCTCGTCCAGCACGTGCTGCACCTGATCGCGCTCGACGACGCGGATTTTCGGGTTCTTTGACATCTCGACGATCAAGAGACCACCGATGCCGCGCGTAAGCCCATCGTAGTCGCGCGCCGACGGGCCGATCGCGCCGTTGTCGAAGTTCATCACGGCCACCGTCGGCCGCACATCCGTCGCGTCCTGGGCGACCGCGCTGGAGACGATACCCATCGCCGCCGCACACGCCGCCACGACACTCAGCCTCATCGCTATGTTCATCGACGCCTCCTGGCGTTCATGCCGATCTTCCGCCAATCGGCTATACAAGTAGCTCCATCCCCTCGGCCGCCGCAACGATTTCGAGCGGACTGCCGCGTTGGCGTGCCATAGCGCGGCACGCGGCGACGCACTCGTCTACCCCGGCATCGGTCCGCTCGGGCTTGTGGTGGTGCAGCACCAGCCGACCCACCCTCGCGTCGAGCGCCAGCGCCAACACGTCCTCCAACGACGAATGCCCCCAACCGCGGTGGCGCTCGTATTCCTCGCTCGTGTACGTGGCGTCGTGCACCAATACGGCGGCGCCGCCGGCGAAGGCCACGAGCTCGTCGCGCCAGCCGGCGACGGACTCGTACCGCATCGACTCACCCAGCTCGTTGTCCGAGATATAGACGAGCGCCCGGTCGGGCTCGTTACGGTCGACGACCCGGTAGCCCAGCGCCCCGCCAGGATGCCGCACATCGATCGTCTGGACATCGAACCGCATGCCGGGGTGATGCAGCCCGTCGTCGAGGGAGCGAAACTTCACGACCGAGGCGAGCTCCTCGAACTCGACGGGGAAGACGCCGAGCGACATCTGCTCGCGCACCGCCCGCTCGACCGTCCGAATCAGGGCGCCGGAGCTCCAGATCGTGAATCGGTTGCCCCGCTCATACAGCGGCGCGAAAAACGGCAAGCCCTGAATGTGATCCCAGTGCGCGTGCGAGACCAGAATGTCGCCGCTCACCGGCTCGCCGTTCGATCGGGTCATCAGCGATTGGCCGAGCGCGCGGATGCCCGTCCCGGCGTCGAAGATCAACAGCTCGCCGGTGGGGACGCGCACCTCGAGGCACGGCGTGTTCCCGCCATACCGCACGGTCAACGCGCCCGGCGACGGTACGGAGCCGCGCGTTCCCCAAAAGCGCAGCCGTAGGGCCACCGCCTTACGGACGGACGCGCGACATCTGCTCGAGCGTCGCGCGGTCGGTGAGCGTGATCTGCCGCCGGTGGACGCTGATCAACTTCTTGTCCTGGAACTCGCGCATCGTGCGCGAGACGGTCTCGCGGCTGGCGCCGATCATCTGCGCGATCATCTGATGCGTCAGCTTCTTCGCCAACGTGTCGCTCCCCGTATCGTTGGCGCTGCGCAGCAGCAGGTGCGCCATCCGTCCCGACACGTCGAGCAGCGCCAAGCTCCCGATCTGCGCATCGGCGCGCCGCAGCCGGCGCGACAGCTCGTTCAGCATCGCCCAGGCGAGCGCCGGCGATTCGTCGATCCGCCGCTTGAAATCCTCGCGCCGCAGCACGATCAGCCGCGCGTCATCCATCGCGATCACGTGCGCCGACCGCGGCGCGCCATCGATCAACGACAGCTCTCCAAAATGATCGCCGGGCCCGAGAATGCCGAGGATCACCTCGCGTCCATCCTCGCCGATCAGCACCACCTTGCACCGTCCCTCGCGCACGATGAACAGCGAATCACCCGGATCATCCTCGAACAGGATGACGCTGCCCCGTGGATACGTGCGCTCGCGCGTCAGCTCGGCGAAGCGAATCAGCTCGACGCGGTCGAGGCCGCCGAGGAGCGAGACCGTGGCGAGAAAATCGGCCGATTGCGCGAGACTCAATAGACGATCACCGTGTTCCGATGGAGAAGGAGAGCAGGAGCTTGTTCACCGACAGCGAGTGGCCGCCCGTGTTCATCGAGCCGATCTCGCCGCCCAACGCCGGCTGCAGCATCACATCGCCGACGGCGTACGACAGGCCGATGCGCCCGCCGCCCGATGCGATGGCCGCGGTCGATATCAGGTTATCGACTGACAGCCCACTGTGGTAGCGCCCGTTCAGCCCCATCACGACGCCGAGTGACGGAGTGATCGGAATCGAGCCGAAGGCGCCACCCTCGAGCTCGTTGCTGCTCGTGCCCGGCACCGTCGATTGCGGCTCGCCGCGCTTGTACTTCGTACGATAGCGATCGTAGGCGAAAACCGTGATCTCGTTGAACGCGGCCGCGGGAACGCGCCAGCGCCATTCGGCGCTGAACGCCGGTCCGAGGTTGATCTTTTCGGTCACCGAGCCGACGCCGGCCACGGCACGATAGAGCTTGTCGGTTCCATACAGCGTCGACGACACGTTCACCGACATCGCCGTCTGCCCGACGATCCCATCCGTGCCCGCCGTCAGTCGCACGGAACTGCTCGGCGACAGGTCGAGCGCAGAGTAGCCGAGCGCGGCCGCTTCGACCGGCTCGAACGAGCCGCGCTTCTCGAACGATGCCCCGAAGCCCCAACCCCAGCTCCCGACGCGCGTGCTGTAGACGATGCCGGCCAACCCGCCGGCGCCGGTGCCGTACGCCGGCGTCTGAAAGCGGAGGGCCGGCGCGCCGAGCACGCGAACCGCGTCGAGCTCCTGCTCGGAGAGCTTGGTCTTGCCCGTGGGCACGGTTACGCCGGCGGTTAGCATCCAGTTGTCGCCTGGGAGACGAAACGTGCCGCGCAGCTTCACGTCGGTGAGGCCATCGAGCTTTACTTCGGTGCCGTTGCGATAGCGCACCATCGCCTGCGCGTACGCGCCGTACAGGTCCACGTTGAGCGCACCGAAGCGCACGCCGGCCGCGACAGGTATCGAGGTTTGCTGCACGCGATCGATCTGCTCGAGCGTGCCGGGTCCGAGATGCCACGTCTCGAACACCACGCCGCCGCGCGCCTCCCGCATGCCGATGGCTGACTGCGCCGAGCCCGTTGAGACGGGGGCGCCACCGAGTAGCAAGCCGAACGCGAGCAGCTGCCGCGCGACCGGCCACGTCATCGCGCTCCTCCGAGACCGGAGCCGATGAGCACGATAATCAAGTTGCCGAACGCCGATCCCTCGAACGCCGCGCGCGCGCTGCGATCGCCGCGATCGGCGAACAGGCCGAGGTCGCCCGCCGGACTCGGATTCACGCCGTCGAGCAGGCCGGACTGGCCCAATGCGCGCACGTTCGCGGCGGCCGCGCTCGCCGCGCCGCCGACACCGAGGAGATGACGGCGCGCCAGATCGAATCCCGGATCGAGCCGGAGTGCGTCGCCGTAGTCGCGCATCGCGCGCCCGAAATCGAACTGCGCCTCATCGCGTACGCCGCGGCTGAACGCCAGGAACGCCTTGAGCGACTGCGTCGGCTTACGCTCGACCGCCGCGCGCTCGGCGGGCGTGAGCGCGATGCCCATCTCCTCGAACAGGCGCAGCGCGACCGTCGAGACCCGATCGAGCAGCTCGTCGAAGCCGGTCGTCGAGCGCACGGGCGACCCGATGCGTCGCGCGGTCGCGACGTCGGTCACGCGCGCGTCGATGCCGAGCTGTTCGTTCGGCATCTGCGTCACCGATCCGTTCACCAGCCGGCGGGCGCCGATGAGAAGACCGGCGCGGGCGGCGCTCGCCGAGTCGACCGATCCCCCGGGGGTCAGCTTCGTCTCGCGCATCAGCTCGTCGAGCCGGACGCGGTCGACGACCTGCAGCTTCGAGCTGCGCGCGAGATCCGTGATCAACAGATCGGCCAGCCCGTAGCCGAGCGCGGCGAGCGACGAATCGGCGGTGGCGACGGTGAAAGGCGCGACACCGATCGAGCCTTCCGGGAACCGCATGGGGTTGAGCGCGCGTTCGTTGGCCAGTGCCTGCCTGATCGTCGTCTGCGCATCGCGCCGCTGTACGTCGCCGAGGCGGGTGCGCACCTCGTCGGACTCACCGCCCATGGCGAGGAAACGCGTGTAGCCGCGTCGTGCCGCCTCGAGGTCCCCGGTCCGATCGGCCGAGGCGGCGAAGTAGAGGTTCGCTCGCGCGCCGGCGTCGCCGGGCGTGTCGAGCAACGGTTGCAGCATCGTTCGGGACTCAGCGTAACTCGCGGCATCGTACAGGGCGACGCCGAGCGCGAGGCGGGCGCCGGGCGAGTCGGGATGGCTGGCATAGTTGGAGCGCGCGGAGGCGAGCGATTCTGACGCCCGTTCCGGCGATACCGGCGCGAGCGCGAGGGGCCGGGTGGCGCACGCCGAGAGGCCGACCGCGAGCGCGGCGACCGCGATCGTCGCACGACATCGAGCGTGTGTGAGCGTCACGGCGGAGGGCGGTTGGGGAGGCGTGCGAGCGGCGACGACCCGTTCGATTGTGCGCGGCCATATTACGGCGCAGCGTGCCCACTGTCAAACGTCCAAGGTGTTGTCAGCTTGTCTTTTACCAGTGAATTCGACTATATTTCCAAGCTACCCTCCAAGTTCTGAGGCTTCAGTGAAGACAGATATCCATCCCGAGTACCATACGGCTCACGTGAAGTGCGCCTGCGGGAATGAGTTTACGACGCGCTCGACGCAGGCCGCGATTCACACCGACATCTGCGCGGTCTGCCATCCGTTCTACACCGGTAAGCAGCGTCTCGTCGATACGGCCGGACGCGTGGAACGCTTCAACCAGAAGTACGGGACCAAGGCCTGAGCCTCCGCGACCGTCTCGCCGAGGCGCTCGAGCGCGCCGACGAGATCGAGCGCGAGCTCTCGAGCGGCACGGCGTCGCGCGACCAGCGGCGCTTGGCGGAGTTGGGGCGAGAGCTCCGGCGGCTCGAGACGGTGCGCGAGATGGCCACGACCCTGCACAAGTACGAGCACGAGCTCGCGGACGCCCGCGAGCTCGTTGTCGTTGACGACCCGGAAATGGCCAATGAAGCGCGTGCCGAGGTCTCGTCACTCGATGCGCGGATTGCCGATGTCGAGGCGCGGCTCATGCCCGCGCTCATCCCGCCCGATCCGCTCGATGACCGCAATGCGATCGTCGAGATCCGCGCCGGCACCGGCGGCGACGAAGCGGCGTTGTTCGCCGCAGACATGTATCGCATGTACCGTCGCTTCATCGAGCGGCGCGGCGCATGGCGAATCGAGATCATGTCGCTGTCCGAAGGATCGCTCAACGGTCTGAAGGAAGTCATTTTCAAGGTGAGCGGGTTGGGCGCATTCGGCGCCTTGCGATGGGAGTCTGGCGTGCACCGCGTGCAGCGCGTCCCCGCGACGGAGAATCAGGGCCGCATCCACACCTCCGCGGCCACCGTCGCCGTGCTCCCCGAGGCGGAAGAGATCGACGTGAAGATCGAGGACAAGGATCTCCGCATCGACGTCTTCCGCTCTTCGGGGCCCGGTGGCCAGAGCGTGAACACGACGGACTCGGCCGTGCGTATCACGCACATCCCGACCGGGCTCGTGGTGAGCCAGCAGGATCAGAAGTCACAGCTGCAGAACAAGCTCAAGGCGATGGAGGTGCTCCGTGCGCGATTGCTCGACTTGCGCGTGTCCGAGCAGGAAGCGGCGCGGTCGAAAATGCGCCGCACTCAGGTTGGGACGGGCGACCGGTCGGCGAAGATCCGCACATACAACTTTCCGCAGAACCGCGTGACGGACCACCGCATCAACTTCACGACGCATGGTCTCGACCGCGTGTTGGATGGCGAAGTGCAGCCCTTGATCGACGCGCTGTCGATGGCGGATCAGGCGGAGAAGCTCAATGAATGACGCCGGCTGTCGCGTGCCGGCGGTCGGCGGTCGGGTCGCACCGGGTACCATCGGCTGCCTCGTCGAACAGCTCGCGTCATCCCTCGGCGCGGCGGGCGTACACGACTCGCTCGCGGAAGCACGAGACATCGTGGCGGCGGTGCTCGATGTGCCGCGGTTGTGGCCGTCGGTGAATCGCGACGCGATCGTCGAGGACGCGACTCGGGCCGCGGCGCTCGCGGCGGCGCGGCTGCGCGCGCGCGGGGCGCCGTTCGCGTACGCGGTCGGCAAGGCGGCGTTCCGGCACCTGACCCTCGACGTCGACGAGCGCGTGCTGATCCCACGGCCGGAGACCGAGATGCTGGTGGAGGCCGTGTTGACTCGCGTGCGCGATGGAGTCGCAGTGGACATCGGCACCGGCTCCGGCGCGATCGCCATCGCCCTGGCGACCGAAGGGCGCTACGAACGCGTGATCGCCACCGACGTCTCGCTCGGCGCGCTCGCCGTCGCGCGGGCCAACGCCGAGCGGCTCGCCACAGGTGCCCGCGCGGCGCCGATCGAGCTACGGCATGGATCGCTGCTCGCGCCGTTGGCCGGCGTACGTGCGCGGGTGGTCGTGAGCAATCCGCCATATATTGCGACCGGCGAGGCGACGTCGCTTCCGCGCGGTGTGCGCGACTGGGAGCCGGCCGTGGCCCTCTTCTCCGGACCGGATGGCATGATGGCGACGGCGCGGATCATCGATGGCGCGACGGCGATACTGGAGGCCGGCGGCCTCCTCGCGCTCGAGGTCGACGCCCGGCGCGCACCGCTCGCCGCGGAGTTGGCGATGGCGAACGGCGGCTACCGTGACGTGGCGATCGCGCTCGACCTCGCCGGGCGCGCGCGTTACTTGTTCGCCACGCGCACCCCGACGCGCACGTCTTAGTAACGTATCACGATACTACACGAGAGATCCCAATGAGCATTCTGGAAGAAAAAGCGCGGGACCTTGGACGATTGATCGGGCAAACGCCGGAATATCAAACCGTGAAGCGCGCCAACGACGCGCTGAGCGGGGACCGCACCGCCCTCGACGTGTTGCAGAAAATGGAGCAGATCCGGCTCGACGCCCAGCGGATGATGGAGGGCGGTGAAGAGCCGACGCCGGAGATGCAGCAGGAGCTCGACACGCTGCTCGACCAGGTGCAGGGCAATCCTGTGTACCAGGGCGTGGCGGTCGCGCAGGAGAACTACGAGAAGGTGATGATGCGCGTGAACGATTGGATCGTCGACGGCATCAAGAAGGGCTCGACGAGCCCGATCATCACCCTCGGCTGACGCGAGCGAGCGGCGTGTCGATGCGCGGGCGACTGGTCGTCCTCGAGGGGCCGGAAGGCGTCGGCAAGACGACGCAGCTCCAGAAGCTCGACGAGTACCTCTCGGCGCGCGGGCTGCCGTTCTCGCGCTATCGCGAGCCAGGAGGCACGGCGTTGGGCGACGGCATTCGGAAGCTGTTGCTCGATCCGGCCAGCTCGATCACGCCGCGCGCCGAGGCGCTGCTGTTCATGGCATCGCGCTCCGAGCTGATCGCGCGCGAGGTGGAACCCAAGCTGATGAGCGGCAAGCTGGTGCTGATCGACCGCTTCTTTCTCTCGACGTACGCGTACCAGATCGCCGGCCGGCTCCTCCCGGAGCCTGAGGTGCGGTTGGCGAATGATCTCGCGCGTGCCGGGCTCGTCCCCGATCTGACGCTCCTGCTGATGGCGCCGAGCGGTGAGCGCCGGGTGCGAGCGGAGCTCCGCGGCGACCGCGATCGCATGGAGCAGGCGGGTGACCGCTTTCACGAGCGCGTCGAGCGAGCATTCGCGGCATTCCTATCGCCAGCCTGGCAAGGGTCGCACCCCGAGTGCGGGCCCATCGTCGAGGTCGATGCATCGGGCGCGCCGGAAAAGGTGTTTGACCGGCTCCTGGCGGCGATCGAGGCGAAGTGGCCGGAGACCTTCGTGCGTCGCGTCGAGTCGTATCGTACGAGCGGCGAGACGCGCGCGTGACGCGGCGGCGGGGATGCGGCCATCGATGGAGGTGAGAATGCGCAGTCGGGCGACGGTGACGATCGCGGTGCTGGCCGCCGCGCTGGTGTGTGGCGGATGGCTCCTCGAGCGCGGCTTGGCGCGCGGGGGGACCAGTGTGTCAGGAACACGCCTCTTCTCCGAAGTGATGTCGCACGTGCAGCGCCACTTCGTCGACTCGCTCGATGCGGCGGCGATCTACGAGAAGGCGACGGCGGGGATGATGCGCGAGCTGCGCGATCCCTACTCCGTCTACCTCACGTCTGACCGGGCGCGCCGCCTCTCCGAAACGACCTCCGGCACGTACGCCGGCGTGGGCATCCAAGTCGACGTGCGTAACGAAGCGATCGTCGTCGTGACGCCGCTCCCCGGCACGCCCGCCGAGCGCGCGGGCATTCTCGCCGCCGACCGCATCGTCGCGATCGACGGACGCTCGACGAGCGGCTGGACGTTCGAGGAGGCGCAGAAAGCACTGCGCGGCGCGAAGGGGACGACGGTCAAGTTCACGGTCCGACGCGACGGCGTTCCCGATCTGCTCACCTTCACCCTCGAGCGCGACGAGATTCACGTCCACTCGGTGCGACATGCCGAGATGCTGGAGCCGCGAGTCGGATACATCGACCTGACGATCTTCAGCGACTCGAGCGCCGCCGAGCTGCGGCGTGCCGTCGACTCGCTGCGCGCGAAGGGAATGCAGACGCTGCTATTTGATCTGCGGAACAATCCGGGCGGCGTGCTCGAGCAAGGCGTCGAGGTCTCGGATCTCTTTCTCGACGCGGGACAGCGCATCGTCTCGATGCGGGGCCGGTCGCCGGGCGCAACGCGCGACTTCGCCGACGCCGAGGCGCAGCGCTGGCCGTCGCTGGTCGTGGTCGCTCTCGTCAACGAGTCGAGCGCGAGCGCGAGCGAGATCGTCGCCGGCGCGCTGCAGGACCACGACCGGGCGCTGCTCATCGGCAACACGACATACGGAAAGGGAAGCGCGCAGTCGGTCTTCGCGTTCACGGGCGGTGCCGCGCTCAAGCTGACGACGGCGCGCTGGTTCACGCCGAGCGGCCGCACCATCCAGCGCGGCCGCGACACGTCGGGCACGGCGGCCGACGATGAGGGCGTGACGTCCGACAGTGCCGGCGCCCCGCTCGACAAACGGTTGGCCTACCGCACCGATGCCGGCCGCACGGTATTCGGCGGCGGCGGCATCACGCCTGACCTGCTCATCACCCGCATCGACACCACGCCCGGCGACGGCGCGTTCGCGCGCGGGCTCGGCCGTGACGTCCCCAAGTTCCGCGACGCGCTGACGGAGCTCGCGCTGGCCGTCCGCGCCGCGCGGAGCGTCTCGGGTCGCGACTTCGTGGTGACGCCGCAGATGCGCGACGACCTGTGGCGTCGCATGGCCGCGCGGCACATCGCCATCGCGCGGTCGACGTATGATTCCGCGGCAGCGCTCGTCTCGCGCCGCATCGCCGATGAGGTGACGCGATACACGTTCGGCCCCGACGCGGCGTTCGACCGGCAGCTCCGCAACGACCGCGTGGTGATCACCGCGCTCGAGTTGGCGAAGGGCGCGGCGACGGAGCGCGACGTGCTCGCGCGGGGGGCGGAGCGCCGTGCACGGAAGAACGAGGATGCGCCACGGCCGCGATGACGGAACACGGGGAGCGTGTTTTCATCTTGGGCGCGGGCCGAGCCGGTCAGGGGCTCGCCCGCGCTCTTCGCGCATCGGCGGTGGAAGTCGTCGGCGTGCACGGGCGACACGCGCTCCCCGGCGCGGAGGCGGTGACGGCCGGCCTCATCCCGCCGCCCGTGTCGCGCGCGACGATCGTGCTCGTGACGGTGCGCGACGCACAGCTCGGCGCCGCGCTGCGCGAGCTGGCGTGCTCGTCGTTTGCTCCCACATGCGTGGTGCTGCACGCCAGCGGCGGCGCGTCGCCCCCCGAGCTCGACGAGCTCCGCGCGTCCGGACATCCGGCGGGGACCTTTCATCCGCTGGTGCCCTTCGTCGATCCGTCACTCGCGACGGAGCGGTTGCGGAGCGCGTGGATCGGCATCGATGGTGACGCGCCGGCGCTGCGTGCCTCGCGCCGGCTCGCCGCCGCGCTGGGCGCGCGTACGATCGAGATCCCCAAGGGCGAAAAGGCGCGCTATCAC
>JBDUCS010000201.1:0-7482 GCA_040003335.1 Gemmatimonadaceae bacterium
ATCGTCGAGCTCGCGCAGGGGAATCATGTTCGGCCCGTCGCTCGGCGCGTGCGCGGGATCCGGGTGCGTCTCCATGAAGATGCCGTCGGCGCCCGCGCCCATCGCGGCGAGGGTGAGTGGCGGAATGAACTCGCGGGCGCCTCCGCTCGCGCCGCCCTCGCCACGACCGGGTTGCTGCACGCTGTGTGTCGCGTCGAAAATCACCGGCGCGTCGCAAGCGGCGCGCATGCGCGCGAACGAGCGCATGTCGACCACGAGGTCGCCGTAACCGTAGAACGTGCCGCGCTCCGTCACCGCGATCTCGGGCGTCGACATCCGCGATGCCTCGCGCACCTTCCTCACCGCACCGCGCATGCCCTCCGGGTGCATCCACTGGCCCTTCTTTACGTTCACGGGACGTCCCGTTGCCCCGGCGGCGAGGAGCAGGTCGGTCTGGCGGCAGAGGAAAGCGGGGATCTGCAGCACGTCCACCACCTCGGCCGCCATCGCGCACTGTTCGGGGAGATGCACGTCGGTGAGCACCGGCAAGCCGGTGGCCGATCGAACGCGCGCGAGGGCGGCCAGGCCCTCCTCGAGACCGGGGCCGCGCGCGGCATCCGGATTGGTCCGGTTCGCTTTGTCGAAGCTCGCCTTGTAGATGATGCCACCCGGCACGCGCTCGGCGAGCCGCGCCAGATGCTCGCCCACGCGCAGGTTCAGCGCGTCGCTTTCGAGCACGCACGGGCCCGCGATCAGGAAGAGGGCCTCGCGCGGAAAGAGCGCGCGAGGCTGTCGGGCGTCAATCATCCGCGTGCACGGGGTGCCCGGCGGTCCGCGTCTCGGCATCGCGCGCCTGTCGCATCCGCTGCGCGGCCGCGATGAAGCCGGCGAACAGTGGGTGGGGACGCGTCGGCCGCGACTTGAGCTCGGGATGGAACTGGCAGCCGACGAACCAGGGATGATCGGGGAGCTCGATGATCTCGACCAGCGAGCCGTCGGGCGACAGGCCGCTGAGGCGCATGCCGTGATCGATGAACAGCTCGCGATACGCATTGCTGAACTCGAAGCGATGCCGGTGGCGCTCGCTGATCTCCGGCACGCGATACATCTCGGACGCGAGCGATCCCGGCTTGAGACGGCACGGGTACGCCCCGAGCCGCATGGTGCCACCCATGTCGGTTACGTGCTGCTGCGACTCCATGAGCGAGATCACGGCGTTGCCGCAATCGGGCGCGAACTCGCTCGAGTGGCTGTCGTCGAGTCCGCACTTGTTGCGCGCGAACTCGATCACGGCTGTCTGCATGCCGAGGCAGATGCCGAAGAACGGCGTGCCCTTCTCGCGCGACGCGCGAATCGCTTCGACCATGCCCTCGACGCCACGCACACCGAAGCCGCCCGGCACGAGAAGCCCGTCGAAATCGCCGAGAATCGACTCCGCACGCTCGAGCGTCGTGAAGACGTCGCTCGACATCCACGCCATGTCGACGCCAACGTCGTTGGCGATGCCGCCGTGGATCAGCGCTTCTTGCACGCTCTTGTAGCTGTCGACGAGCGCGGTGTACTTGCCGACGATCGCGATGCGCACGCGCGCCTTCGGGTGCAACACGCGTCCCACCATTGTGCGCCACGCCGAGAGGTCGGGCTGCTTCGCACCGAGCTGCAGCCGCTGGGCGACACGCGCATCGAGGCCCTGGTCGTGGAACGAGATCGGGATCTCGTAGATCGTCGGGACGTCGCGGCTCTCGATCACCGACCCGAAGTCGACGTTGCAGAAGAGCGCGATCTTGCGCTTCACGTCCTCGGACAACGGCCGCTCGGTCCGGCAGATGAGCATGTCGGGCTGGATTCCGATCTCCATCAGCTCCCGCACCGAGTGCTGCGTCGGCTTGGTCTTCACCTCGCCGGCGGCGCTGATGTACGGCACGAGCGTGAGATGGATGAAGATCGAATTGTCGCGGCCGATCTCCTGGCGGAACTGGCGGATCGCCTCGAGGAACGGGAGCGACTCGATGTCGCCGACCGTTCCGCCGATCTCGACAATGACCACATCGTTGTCGGGTGCGATGCGTTTCATCGCCGCCTTGATCTCATCAGTGATGTGCGGGATCACCTGAACGGTGGAGCCGAGGTATTCGCCGCGCCGCTCCTTCGTGATCACGTTGAGGTAGATGCGACCCGTGGTCACGTTGTTCGACTGCGAGAGCGCGCGGTCCAGGAAGCGCTCGTAGTGACCCAGGTCGAGATCCGTCTCCGCGCCGTCGTCGGTGACGAACACCTCTCCGTGCTGGAACGGCGACATCGTTCCGGGATCGACGTTGATGTAGGGATCAAACTTCATCATAGTGACACGCAGTCCGCGCTCGACGAGGAGCCTGCCCAGCGACGCGGCGGCGATCCCCTTGCCGAGCGAGGAGACGACGCCGCCGGTGACGAAGATGTACTTGGTGGTCTGTGGGCTCTGCGTCGTCGGCATCACGTCCGTCCCGCGATGAAGTCAGGCCAGCGCGCGTTGGCGCGTTCCAGATCGTCTTCGGTATCGATTCCTATTCCCGGCTGCTCGCCGATCACGGCCACTCCCATCGGCATCCCCGCGGCGAGCGGCCGCAGCTGTTCGAGCCGCTCGACACGCTCCAGGGGATGCGTTGGCAGCGCGACCCACCGTGCCAGCGCGTCCCTCGTGTACGCGTACACCCCGATGTGCTGCCGTGCGATTCCCGCGTACTGCGCGGCGTCGGCGGGCTCGCGCAAGAACGGTATCGGCGCTCGGGAAAAGTACATCGCCCGCCCGTCGTCGGCGTGCACGACTTTCACGATGTTGGGCGAGGCCAACGTCCACGCGCTGGCGAAGGCGTCGATCGGCACGGCCGCGGTGCCGAGCGGAAAGCGGCCGCTCGAGACCATCTCGGCCGCGCCCCGTACGGCGTCGCCGCTCACGAACGGCTCGTCGCCCTGAACGTTGATGATCACGTCGTAGCCGGTGTGCTCCGCGCGCGCCGCGACCTCGGCGACCCGGTCGGTGCCCGATGGGTGGTCGTCCCGCGTCATCACACAGAGCGCGCCGACACGGGAGACGGCGTCCACCACGTCATGGCTATCGGTGGCGACGACGACGGTGTCGGCGACGCCGAGGGCGGTGAGGCGTTCCCACACGCGGACGACGAGGGGCACGCCGCCGAGGAGGCGAAGCGGCTTGCGCGGGAGCCGGGTGGCGCCGACACGCGCCGGAATCACGGCCAGCGTGCGCACGGCGAAAAATCAGAGACGCGCCGCTGTGCAACTTTCACACCGGGGAAGGTAAAGGGACGAGAGCCTAGGGACCAGGCACGGCGGCGATTCACCACGGAATCGCGCCGTCCCTAGGCGCCTAGCCCTCTAGCCCCTCTAGCGCGTTAGCGATAGGCCAACGCCGCCTTCCGTATGGCGGTTCGAGGGATCGAGGAAGATCTCGGCACGGAAGAACGACAACGCCAGACGCAGTCCGAGGTTCTGGTCGAAAGTGCCCAGTCGCTGTACGCCGGCCGCCCCGATCAGATGGCGGAGCGTGAAGGTTGGTGCACCGACCAGCGGGAGCTGTATTCGCGGGACGGGGATGGAATAATCGGTCTCGAAGAAGACGAGCCGGTCGCCGCCGCGGCTGAGGACGTCCAGTGTGGGAATCGTCCCTTGGCCGCCGAGGTACACGAAGCGTTGGCGCGAAGCGGTATCGCCGGTGGTCATGACGACGTGCGAGCGGAAGTCGAGGCGCTGCTCGCCAAACGTTTTGAAGCCGATCTCCGCGTGCGCCGTCGTCTGCTGGAATCGCGCATCTCGCGGCGCGTCCCACGGGAGCTCGACCTCCGCGCGCACCTTCACGTGCACGTCGTCCACCTCCCAATCCAGCGATCCGCCGGCGAGGCCGGAGCTGATGTGGCCGTCGTCGATCGCCGGATTGGGCCGCCGCATGCCTTCGACTGTGTCGGTGCGGCTCCGGAAGCTCCAGGCGCCCACACGCTCGATGGACCAGGCCCGCTCGGAGCGAGCGCCGCCCCAGAGTGCGATGTCGGCTCCGTTCGTCTGCCATATATGGCTCAAGCGCCCGACGGCGTAGTCCGCTCGATAGTAGTTGCGAAAATCGTGTCCGCTCAGAAGCGAGGACAGGGAGTTCGAGATTTCGGACTGGATCCACCGGTCGTTCGACCGTGTTGCACGGCCGCCGTCCGCCTCGAGCATCACGTGGCGCGCGACGCGCACGACCGCCTCGGCGCTCGCGTCGACCTCGCCGAGATTGGAGCGATAGGTGACGATTGGATCGATCGTGAGGCGCCGGTACGTGAGCGTTGGGCCAAAGGGGATCGAGAGCCCGTTCAGGCGATCGTACGCGGGGATCCGGAATCCCTTGACGACCGGAAACGAGATCAGGTCCGGCACGGCGGCGCGTGCGCCGGTGTCTTCGAGCTCGTAGCCCGCCGGGGTCGAATCGATCGTCCAGACCGCGTCGGGGAACTTCTCACTCTCGCCCTTCACCTGCGCGAGCAGCGATCCATAGACGCCGCCGCCGATCGAGATGACGCGGCCGCTGATCTTGGCGCCGGGATGCAGAAAGAGGTCGCCGTTCACGACAATGACGTCGCCCTCGACGGCACTCGCGACGGTCGTCCGCGAGCCGAGGATGATGATGGTGCTCGTGATCACCGAGTCGCGCGGCAGGTCGACGCGTTCCGTCGGACGGACCACCGTGTGATGCGGGCCGGCGAGCGCAGCGGCGAGGATCCCCGCGGCGCGCCCGCGCACCGGACCGCGGATCGTGACGACGGGCTCCTGCGCCGCGGCGGACGCGGCGAGTGCGAGCAGCAAGGTGGCCACCGCGGCGTGCACGCGCATCAAGCGACACTCAACTGAAGAAAGTTTGCGAGGATCTGTTTGCCGTGCTGCGTCAACACGGATTCCGGATGGAACTGGACACCCCACACCGGATGCCGCGCGTGCCGCAGCGCGTGCACTTCGGCCGGATCGTCCTCGGCGCGGGCGAGCACTGATAGCTCCGGCGGCATCGACGCGCTTTCGACGACGAGGGAATGATAGCGCATCACTTCGAGGGGCGACGGGAGCGAGGCGAACAGCCCCGTTCCATCGTGCAGAACGCGCGACGTCTTACCGTGCATGACGCGCGATGCCCGTACCACCCGGCCGCCGTAGGCCTCGCCAATCGCCTGATGGCCGAGGCAGACACCGAGGATGGGAATCTCCGCGCCCCACCGCCGCACGACCGGCACCGTGACGCCCGCGTCAGCCGGAGTGCGCGGGCCGGGCGAGAGCACGATCGCCGACGGTGCCATGGCGCCGACATCGTCGACAGTGATCGCGTCATTCCGCCGGACGACCGGCTCCGCGCCGAGCTCCCCCAGGTATTGGACGAGGTTGTACGTGAAGGAGTCGTAGTTGTCTATGACTAGGATCACGGTGACTGGTGTTCGGTGACCGGTGGTCGGTGATCGGGTCGTGTCCCGCTCGCCCGGCGTCGGATGAAAAGCTAACACCGCCGGCTGGTCGCCCCGAACACCGATCACACCAAGTCATCCCCGCGGATGGAACTGGCGGTGTACCGTGCGCAGATATTCTCGGTCGACGTGGGTGTAGATCTGCGTCGTGGAGATGTCGGCGTGGCCGAGCATCTCTTGCACCGCCCGAAGGTCGGCACCGCCTTCGAGGAGGTGCGTCGCGAAGGAGTGACGGAGGGTGTGCGGTGACACACGCTTGGTGATGCCGGCCTTGTCGACGTACTTGCGCAAGATCTTCCACGCCCCCATGCGCGAGAGCGGCGCGCCGCGCGCATTGAGAAAAAGCACGGACCTTCCAGCGCCGCGTTCCAACCGCGGCCGCAACTCGCGCACGTAGATCGCGACGGCACCGATGGCGCTTCGCCCAATCGGCACGAGGCGCTCCTTGCTCCCCTTGCCGAACACGCGCACGAGGCCGTCGTCGAGGAGCACATCGCGCATCTCGAGCGAGATCCACTCAGAGACGCGCAGGCCGGCGCCGTAGGCGAGCTCGAGCAGCGCGCGGTCGCGAAACGCGAGGCTTTCGTCGAGCGTTGGCGCGGCGAGGAGTCGCTCCGTCTCGTCGACCGTCAAAACGTCGGGGAGGGTGCGCCACCGCTTCGGCGTCTCGAGGCGGTCGCTCGGATCGCTCACGACGTGCCCTTCCCCGATCAGAAAGCGATAGTAGGTGCGCACGGCCGAGACGTTGCGCCGGATCGACGCCGGCGCCAAGCCGAGGTCTTTCAGGTGATAGACGTATTCGCGAAGCTGCCGCGCCGTCGCGTCGCTCGGGGTCATCGCCCCCTTCGTGCGCGCATAGATGGCGAAGCGCTCGAGGTCGCGCGCGTACGCCAGCACCGTGTTCGCCGACGAGCCGCGCTCGATGTTGAGAAAGTCCTGGAATCGCTCGAGGAGAAACGCCCGTCCGATCGCGTCGTCGAGCGTCATGGCCGGCGCCGGCGCCGCCACCGCACGAAGATCCACGCGCCGGCGAACGGCGGCACGAGCGCGCGCACGCCGGGCAGGAAGCGGCTGACGAAGAGCGCGGCGAATCCGCGCTTCGCGTAGAGATCCTCGAGTCGCCGTTGGCCACTGGCGCTGCCGAGACGCCTCATGCGGGCGCTCAGCGCGCGCGCGCCGAATCGGCGCCCGGTCCCGTACACCTCATCGCCCCGGCGACACTCCCAGCCCACGTCGCGGCGAACGTACCGACAGGCGTCGCCGAGCCGCGCGCCGCCAGCACGGCGCCGAACGCGACGAAGGTGTCCGCCGGAAGCGCCGAGAAGACGCACTCGATCGCCGCAGCGACGGCGCGCGCCACGTAGAGCGCGGCGGTCGGGAGGTCGCCGAGCCGGCCGAGCACGACGTCCACGGTCAGAGGTCGCGCCGGCGGGCGAGGAGCGCGACGGCGATACATCCGAGCCCTTCGCCGCGGCCCACCCAGCCCATGCCCTCATTCGTCTTGCCCTTTACGCTCACGGCGCTGGCATCGATGCCGAGCGCGGCGGCGAGCGCGTCGCACATCGCGTCGCGGTACGGCGCGATCTGCGGCCGCTCAGCGAGGATGGTCAGGTCGGCGTTCACGACGTACCACCCGGCCTCGCGCACGCGGCGGAGCGCGGTCGCGAGCATCTCGATCGAGTCACGGCCCGCGTTGTCATCGCTCTGGTCGGAAAACATCTCGCCGATATCTCCAAGCGCGGCAGCGCCGAGGATGGCGTCGGTGAGGGCGTGCGCGACTGCGTCGCCGTCGGAGTGTCCAACGAGACGCACGTCACACGGAATGTCGATGCCGCCCAGCCGCATCGGGCCGCCGGACTCGAAACGGTGCGAGTCATATCCGATTCCCGATCTATACACGGGCGCCGGGCGGGTGGAATAAACCGCACGGCAACGATGTTCGGAAGGGGAGCCATGAACGCATCGCTACGCCCTGTCAGGATCTGGGATCTTCCCGTCCGCCTGTTCCATTGGCTGCTGGTTGCGC
>JBDUCS010000202.1:0-7466 GCA_040003335.1 Gemmatimonadaceae bacterium
GGGCCACGCCAATGGCTCACAAGCCCACCGAGACACCAAAGTGCCACACCAGAAAATCGGCGCGGCTGCGGTGGGGGAAGACGGTGATCGAGCCGTCCGAGTTGTCCTGGATGTCGCCGCGCCGGAGATAACTCACGGAGCCGTTCCAGTGATAGCGCGCGGAGATGTCGAGCGAAACGGGGGTGCGTCCCGCGCGGAGCGGGACGTAAATACCGGCGGCGGCCGACGTGGAGAAGACGCCGTCCTGATAGTTCGTGGTATTGAAAACCGACGCGTTGTCGTCGACGCCGTTGATCGACGAGTGGGTGAAGAAGTGCGTATAGCCGACGCCGCCGGCGAGGTACGGCCGGAAGGTGCCATCGGGCACCATGATCTGCGGACCGACTTGCCCGACGAAGATATCGTTCGACGTATTGAGGTTGAGCCCGACGCGCCCCGTGCCGGGGAACGCCAGCCGCTGGTTCTCGTCGCCGTACTGCATCACACCGAGGTCGAGACGCAGGGCGAAGATTCCACCACGCGTCACCGGCACGATGACGTGACCGTTGATGCCCCAGGCCTTGTCCACGTAGCCTGCGAACTCACCTTGCGGCACGGCGTAACTCACGTCCCCGCCGAGGTACGCGGAATGGCCCAGGGGACGCACTTCGAACCGTTGCGCCCGCGCGATGGCGGGCACGGCGAACGCGAGGACGAGTGCGGTAGTCGACCGGATGGATCGCATGACGAGCTCCAACGAAAAATGTCCGACCAGATGCCGAGCGCATCGGTCGATGCCAGGGGCACGTCCGGTACCCGTTGCCGGCGCGCGGTCACGATGTTGCGCGGCCGCCACTTACCGAGAACGGGCGGCGGCGCGCCAGGGTTTCGTGACACACGCGGGCGACACGTGAGCGTCACCTCGTTAAGACAATGCGAAAGAAAGGAGCGCAGACTGACTGTCGGACTCGCGAGGCGGTAATCTGTACACGGGTTCCGATTCAACTCTTCATCTTTCTTTCTCGCCTCATGTCCTCGTTCGTCACCAGCTCGGCCCGTGTCGGATGCACCGCACTGGGTATCCTCTTCGCTGCCGGGTCGGCGTGCGGGCAGGAGGCGGTTCGCCGACTTCCCTCGTCGAACGGTGCGCCGACGCTGATCGTCTTCATCACGGTCGATCAGCTCACGCCGGACTACTTTGATCGCTACGCCTCGCAGCTCACCGGCGGATTCGGCCGGCTTCTCAAGGGCGGCGCCGTCTTCACGAACGGCTTTCAGGATCACGGCGTGACGGAGACGGCACCGGGGCACGCGAGCGCGCTCTCGGGACGCTTTCCGCGCGGCACCGGCATCATTCGCAACGACGCGGGGGTCGAAGATCCGCAGGCGCCGATCATCGGCGACTCGTCGATGACCGGCGCGTCGCCGTTCCGCTTTCGCGGCTCGACGCTCATCGATTGGCTCCGCACGCGTGACGAGCGGAGTCGCGCCCTCTCCGTGTCGCGCAAGGATCGCGGCGCCATCCTCCCGCTCGGCCGCGCGCACCAGCCGGTGTTTTTCTATTCGCCGACGGGCAACTTCACCACGAGCACCTACTACGCGGACACGCTTCCCGCGTGGCTGCAGCGCTTCAATGCGCGGCGCGTGCCGGCGAGCTATGCCGGCCGCAGCTGGGACCTCCTCCTCGCCGCGAGCGCGTACGCCGAGCCGGACACGGTGCCGTTCGAGGCGAACGGCGAGGGCTTCGTCTTTCCCCACCGCATGCCCGCGGACCCGGCGGGTGCGGCGCGCATTCTCGCCAACTATCCGTTCATGGATGAGGTGACGGCGCAGGTCGCGCTCGCCGGCGTGCGCGCCGAGCGGATCGGCGGCGGGCCGGCGACGGACGTGCTGGCCGTGTCGTTCTCGACGACGGATGCCGTCGGCCACAAGTACGGCCCCGACTCGCGCGAGATCCACGACCAGATCCTGCGGCTCGACCGGACGATCGGCGCGTTCCTCGACACGCTGTTCGCGCTGCGCGACTCGTCGAAGGTGATCGTGGCGCTGACGGCGGACCACGGAATCACCTCGCTCCCCGAGGTATACATGCAGCGCACGGGCCAGGAGGCGCGGCGCGTGAGCCTGTCGCCACTCGTGACGCGGGCGCGCGCCGCGCTCGCTCCGGGCGGCGTGTCGAGGGCGGCGGTCATCTTTTCCGACGGTATGCTCGTCGTCGACCGGCGCGCGCTGGAGACGGCGAAGATCGACGCCGACTCGCTCGTCGCGGCGTTCGTGCGCGACGCGCGCGCGACGCCGGGCGTGCTGCGCGCGGACCTGGCGAAGGACGTCGCGCGTGACACGATGAATCCGATCATGCGACGCTGGTCGCACTCGCTTCCGCCCGACGCACCAGTCGAAGCGGTGGTGACGCTGCAACAGCACAGCGTCTGGAGCGCACCCGACGTGATGATCGCCGAGCACGGCTCGCCCTACGACTCGGACGCGCACGTCCCGATCATCTTCTTTGGCGCGCCGTTCAAGCCCGGCCGCTACGCGTCGTTCGCGCGCGTGGTGGACATGGCGCCGACGCTGGCGTACGTGGTGGGTGTTTCGCCGACCGAGGTCTTGGATGGGAAGGTGTTGACGGAAGCGCTGCGTCCATAGACCCAAAGCCGCTCGCCTCTCGCTTTTTTCCTCCCTCTCGGATTCGCGCTGCCCGCTTACGCACAGTTCGCGCTGATCACGTTCAGCTCGCTCCTCTTCATTGTCGATCCAATCGCGGTGATCCCGACGTTTCTCGTGATCACGCGAACGGAGAGCATGACGCAGCGCGCGAGAACTGCGCTGCGCGCCTGCATCGCCGCGGCGCTTCTCCTCTGCGCGTTCGCGCTGGCCGGGCAGCAGATCTTCAGGCTGTTCGGCATCACGCTCCCCGCGTTCCGGATCGCCGGCGGCCTCATTCTCTGGCTCGTCGCGATGGACATGTTGCGCGGCCAGCGCTCGACGCAGGAGGGCGCGCCGGAGATCGTCGAAGGGCAGGAGAAGGAGGACGTGGCGATCACGCCGCTGGCCATGCCGATGCTCGCCGGCCCGGGGGCGATCTCCACGGTGATGGTGCTCGCCGGCCAGACGAAAGGTCTCCGCGAAGACGCGGTCGTCTACGCATCGATCGCGCTGACGATGCTCGTGTCGTGGATCACGCTGCGCGTCGGGGCGGGGCTCGTCACCCGCATTGGCGAGACGGGCATCCGTGTGATGACACGCATTCTCGGCCTGCTCCTCGCCGCGGTGGCGGTGCAGTTCGTTCTCACCGGGGTGCGGGATGGACTGGGGATCACCTGACCCTCAGTCGATAGTCGTTAGTCGTCAGCTCATCCCGAGCGCAACTACGTGATTCGCTGGCCGACGTAGACGGTGATCGGTGAGCCGTCGGCGATGAGCGCCGATGACGGTGGCGCTTGGAGAAGATCCGCGAACGCGGCGCCGTAGAGCGGTGACGCATCCACATCGAGCTCGGCGCGCGTCGCCGGCCAGACGTTCCACCGCGGATGCTCCACGCGGTACTCGCTCGTGCCACCGTCGTGCCGGCGTGTGTAGCCCCAATAGTGCTCGGTGATGAACTCCTCGATCGAGGCGGGCCCGGCGAGACGCGGCGCGCCGGCCATCTCGAGTGCGAGGTGCTGCCAGCGCCCGTTGTGGCGCCAATCGTAGCGCACTTCGCCGCGCGGCGTGCGCTCGTCCGGAAGGGAGATGGCGTGGCGCATCGGCACGGCGAGATACGGCTCGTTGTAGAGCACGCGCGCAACGAGGGCGATTGCCGAGCGCGGTACGAGCTCGCGCACGAAGACGACACCGCGCCGCCACTCGCCGTCCTCGGCCCGCCGTCGCACGTAGAACCGGAGGTTCACTTCGTCGAAGTCGCGGTGCATCGGCACGGCGACGCCTAATACGCGGGTGCCGAGAAAGCGGAAGCCGACCACACTGGCGTAGGCCGCGCCGCCGAACAGGTCGAGCTCCGTGCCGCGCGGCACGAGTGGCTCGAGGATCGCCGGCGGCACCTCGTAGTTCAACATCGCGAGATGGTGCCATCTGGCCGTGACGAACGCGGCTCGAGCAGGAGGAGCGGGATCGCAGATCGTGGATTGTGGATTGCGGGTGCTCATCGCCTGATCGTGGATCGCGGGAACTCATGGCTCACCACTAGCGGCTCCTTATTTGGGTGCGCGATTGGTCAGACTCTCGCGCCGGCGAGAGAGTGGCCCGCGATCCACGATCCACGATCCGACGCTCGACCCTCCATCCTCGATCCGGTATTATAGGCAATGGCCGACATCGGCGAGGGACTCCGCGAGACGCTCGGGGCGGCGTACACCATCGAGCGCGAGCTCGGTGGCGGCGGAATGTCGCGCGTCTTTGTCGCGCTCGACAACACGCTGCACCGGCAGGTCGTGATCAAGCTGTTGCCGCCGGAGCTGGCCGCCACGGTGTCGGTCGAGCGGTTCAACCGGGAGATCATGCTTTCGGCGGCGCTCCAGCATCCGCACATCGTGCCCGTGCTCTCGGCGGGCGTGTCGAACGGACTGCCGTACTTCATCATGCCGTTCATCGATGGGGAGTCGCTGCGCATGCGTCTGGCGCGCGGGCCGTGCTCGGTGCGCGAAGCGGTGAACATCATGAAGGACGTGGCGCGCGCGCTCTCGTACGCGCACGGGCGCGGCGTGATCCACCGCGACATCAAGCCGGACAACATTCTCTTCTCGGCCGGCACGGCGACGGTGACGGACTTCGGTGTGGCCAAGGCGATCACAGCGTCGCGCGCCGGGAGCTCGCTACGCACGCCGCACGTGCCCGGCGGCACGATCACCGGCATCGGCACATCGCTCGGCACGCCGGCCTACATGGCGCCGGAACAGGTGGCGGCCGACCCGAACACCGATCATCGGGCGGATCTCTACTCGTTAGGCATCGTCGCGTACGAGATGCTCGTCGGCGCGCCGCCGTTCCAGGGACGGACGCCGCAGGCGCTGTTGGCCGCGCAGCTCACCGAGCCGCCGCCGCCGATCGCGTCGCGGCGCTACGACGTGCCGAACGCGCTCGCCAAGCTGATCACGCAATGCCTGGAAAAAGACGCGGCGCAGCGGCCCAAGAGCGCGGCCGAGGTCATCCGCGCGCTCGAGGATCCCGCGGTGATCGCCGGCGAGGTCGGCACCGGCCCCGTGCAGACCGCCGCCCGCCGCGTCAAGCGCACGCGCACGATCGTCCAGCTGGCGATCCTCGCCACGTTGCTCGCGGCGATCGTCTACGCCGCGCGCTCGTGCTCGCTGCGGCCCGCGGCGCAGGAGACGCTCGCGCCGCCGTCGTCGGGAGCCGCTAGCGCTCCACTCGATCGAGCGTGAGTGTGATTCTCGACCAGCGAGTCTTCTCGCTCCCCACACACGGATCTCTCCCATGCGTCTTCGCTCGTCGTTGCTCGCGCTCTGCCTCGCCTCGCCCGTCGCCGCGCAACAGCCCGCGCCGCCGACCGGACCGGTCACGGCGATTCGCGCGGCGCGGATGGTCGACACGCGCAAAGGGACGGTCGTGCAGAACGCCGTCGTGCTCGTGCAGGGCGGGCGCATCACCGCCGCCGGCGCGAACGTCGCCGTGCCGGCCGGTGCGACGACGATCGACTTGGGCGATGCGACGCTCCTCCCGGGCCTGATCGACAGTCACACGCATCTGCTGCAGAACTACGACGAGGCGCTGCAGGGCGACGATCCGAACATGCTCCTCACCGTCTCGACGATGAGCACGGCCAAGCGCGCGCTCCTTGGCGCCGCCATGGGGCGCGAGGATCTCGAGGCGGGGATCACGACGGTGCGCGACGTCGGCAACTCCGGCTGGAACGGCGACGTGGCGCTACGCGACGCGATCAACGCCGGCTGGGTCGTCGGCCCGCGCATTCGCGCGTCGACGCGCGCGCTATCCGCGGCCGGCGGACAGTTCGGCGGCGTGCAGGCCGAACTGCAGAAGGTGATCGATCAGGAATACGCCGTGATCTCCGGTGTGGAAGAGGCAAGGCGCGCGACGCGGCAGGCGTTTTACGACGGTGCCGACCTGATCAAGGTCATCGTCAACACGGGCCCGCGCATCGTGTCGCTCGAGGAATTGAAGACGATCGTCGAGGAAGCGCACCGCGTGAACCGCACGGTGGCCGCGCACGCGATCGGCGACTTGCCAACGCGCATCGCCGCCGAGGCGGGCGTGAGCTCGATCGAACACGGGTACACGATTCCCGACGACGTCCTCAAGATGATGGCCGAGAAGCACATCTATCTCGTGCCGACCGATTTCCCGAACGAGTTCTACGTCGACCCCAAGCTGCCGGCCGCCGAGCGCGCGCAGCGGTTGGCCGGAGTGGAGCGGTTCACGAAGGGAAGCCGCGAGCGTCTCGCGCGTGCCGTGAAGATGGGTGTTCCGATCGCCTACGGCTCCGACTCGTACTACGCGCACGGCAATCTGACGCGCGGCCAGACGAGCCTGCAGCCGTTTCTCGCCTACGCCGAGTCGGGGATGACGCCGATGCAGATCATCCAGGCGGCGACGGTCAACGCGGCCGACCTCGTCGGCTGGGGAAAGCGCGTCGGCGCGCTCGAGCCGACGTTCCTGGCCGACATCATCGCGGTAAAGGGCGATCCGACGAAGAACATCGCGATCCTGGCGGCGGGTGCGAGCTTCGTGATGAAGGGTGGCGTCATCGTCAAACGGTAACGGAACCCCTCGGACTACCTAGCCCCAAACCCCTCGCCTCAGATCTCCAGCCGGTATCCGGTTCTGGCCACGGTCGCAATGTGTCCGGGAACTCCAGCTGCATGGCCGAGCTTGCGGCGCAGCTCGGCGACGTGCGTGTCGATCGTGCGGCTGATGACGTCGTCGCCGTAGCCCCACACCTCGTGCAACAACTCGCGGCGGGTGATCACGTCGCCGGCTCGCTTGAGGAGGGCGACGAGGAGCTCGAACTCTTTCGGGCGGAGGGCGACCGGCGCGCCGGCGCGGGTGACGCGGCGGGCCCGGATGTCGACCTCGAGGTCGGCGACGCGGAGGGTCGTACCGCGTGAGCGCGTCTCCTCCACCGTGTCGCCGCGCGAGAGATCGCGCAGCACGGCGAGGAGGCGCGTGTGCGCGTCGCGCGTTTCGCTCGTGGCGTGGTGCGCGCGCACGCGGTCGAGCGCGCCGGCGAAGCGCTCTTCGTCGAACGGCTTGAGGAGATAATCGAGCGCGTGCACCTCGAACGCCGACAGCGCGTACCGGTCGTACGCGGTGACGAAGATGACGGCCGGGGACGGGCCCGAGGCGCCGGCGCGCGCCTCGAGGGCGCGCGCGACATCGAGGCCGTTCATCTCGGCCATCTGCACGTCCAAAAAGACGAGGTCCGGCTTCTCGCGCGCGATCGCCTCGACGGCGTCGCGCCGGTCGGCGCCCTCGCCGACCGCGACGAAGTCGGGATGGTCGGCCAGGAGCGTCCG
>JBDUCS010000203.1:0-7460 GCA_040003335.1 Gemmatimonadaceae bacterium
GCAGCCACGGATTCATCGTCTGCCCGCCGAACCAGATGTCGTTGAGCGCGAGCGCACCCATGCTCAGCTTGGCGACGAGCACCGCGCCCGCGGCGCGCAGCCGCGCGACGACGGCGGAGTCCGCGGTCGGCACGCGATTGCGGAACGGCTCGGCGCCGTACGTGGTGGCGATACCGGCAGTGTCGAGCAGATCCTTCACGCCAAATGGGACGCCGTGCAGCGGGCCGCGATATTTTCCGGCGGCGATCTCCGCGTCGGCTTCCTTCGCCTGCGCGAGCGCCGCACTTGTCGTGAGCGTGATGACGCAACGGAGCTTGGGATCGAATCGCGCGATGCGATCGAGGTAAATGCGCGTGAGGCGGTCCGAGCTCAGCTTGCGCGTCTCGATCCAACGCGACAATCGCGTCACGGGCGCGTAGGCGATCTCGTCGTCGCTCGCCGGCAGCGGACCCGGATCGGCGCTACTGCGAACGAACCGGTCGCGCGTTGGGCCGGGCGTCACGCCGATGCTTCCAGGATCCCAGCGCGTCGCCGGCGCGAGCGTCGCGTCGAGCGGCAACTTCCGCGGACCGGTGCGCCGCTCGAGGAGCGCCGCCATCGATGTGCGCCAACTGCCGGCGGCCATGCGGCGCTGCGCGTCGGTCATCTGCACCTGCATCAACTTCTCCGACTCGGCGAACGTCGTCGCCGACACCTCTGGTCCCACGGGCGGCGCGGTGTTGAACGCCGGCGGCGCCCCGGGTGTGGCGGGCGTGCCCGGCACAGCGGCACGCGAGTCGGGCTTTTGATCCTCGCCGCGGCAGGCGGCTGCGGCGCCGAGCAAGCCGATTGGCGCTCGGATGAGAAACTGGCGGCGAGAGTTCACGTGAGAGCGCGGTAAAGTGAGACGACCGAGTGGAGCCTGAAGAAGCCTCTGATGCGCTGCGCCCGCTAGCCTCACGCCGTCCGAAGGATGGAGGACGGCGTGATAGTTCCGGGCCCCGAGCTCGCTTGCGCGCTGCCCGGCGCGCGGGCATCGTGCCGCATGGCCGCGCCCACCCAGAGCCACACCACCAATCCGACATCGAGACCCCACAGCATCCCGTCGCTCGACGGGCTGCGCGCGCTCTCGATCTGTCTCGTGTTGGTGACGCATGTCGCGGGCACGCGCGGCGCCCCGATCGCCGAGTCGATCAACCAACTGTTCGACTGGGGAGCGCTCGGCGTTCGCGTGTTCTTCGTGATCTCGGGCTACCTGATCACGCACCTGCTGCTCACCGAGCAGACGCGCACGGGGGCGATCGAGCTTGCGCGCTTCTACCTGCGCCGCACGCTCAGGATATTCCCGCCCTACTACGTCTATCTCGTCACCGTTCTCGTGCTCGGCGCCGCGGGCGTGATCGCACCGCAACCGGTGTCGGCGCTCGTGCATGCCTTTACGTACACGACCAACTACGCGCGAGCGATGTCGTGGGAGCTCGGGCACAGTTGGTCGCTCTCTGTGGAAGAGCAGTTCTACCTCCTCTGGCCGGTCGCGCTGGCGCTCTGTTCACGGCGGCGAGCCTGGATTGTCCCCGCGCTCGCAGTCGTGCTGTGCCCCCTCTTCCGCGTCGCGGAATTTCACTCGGCGCACTCGGCGTGGGTGGACAAGTCGTTCGAGACCGCGGCCGATGCACTGGCAAGCGGTTGCTTGCTCGCGCTATTCGCGCCGCGGCTCAGACAGTGGCGCGCGTATCGAGCGCTGCAAGATGGCGTCTGGTTCGCGGCGGTGCCGGCGGTGGTGCTTGGAGCCCTCGCGCTCGGCCGGCATCCACATCTGTCGTTCTTGGCCGGCCATGCGTTCGCCAATATCGGCATCGCGCTCTCCGTGCATTGGTGCATCGTGCACGCGAACGGAAGGGTTGGGCGGGTACTCAATTCGCGCCCGATGACGGCGCTGGGGCGCGTCAGTTACTCGCTGTATCTCTGGCAGGAGATCTTCCTCAATCGATACGGCACTGCGTGGGTCAACAGCTTTCCGGCAAACTTGCTGCTGGCGCTCACCGCGGCGATTGCGAGCCACTATCTCGTGGAGCGGCCCGCGCTGCGTATGCGCCCGCGCGTCGAGCGTGTCGTGCTGGGCCGAGCACGTACGGATGCCGATCGCGCGGCGGCCGACGAGCGCGCGCAGATCATCAACACCGCGAGGACGTGACACGGCGCGTTTATCATACGAATACTTGCTCCTTTCTTCCGCTGAGACGAGTATTCGCACGATGCGATCATTGAACCGAGCTCTCGGCGTTCTGCTCGTCACGTGCGCCAGCGCATGTTCCACCGTGGGGCGGCCAGCAGCGACGATCGCATCGATCCAGGCACACGGCGATTCCGCTCGGAGCGCCGAGCGCGCGACGGTCGACACGATCGCCGAACGACTCGCGCGGCGCGCCGTGGCGCGCGGCGACCGCACCCTGGACATTCTGATGCTCTCCGCTGGTGGCCAGAACGGCGCGTACGGCGCCGGCTTCCTACGCGGGTGGCGTGCTCGCAGCGACGCGTCGATGCCGCGATTCGATCTGGTGACCGGGGTCAGCACAGGAGCGTTGCAGGCGCCATTCGCGCTGCTCGGCACGACCGAAGCGCTCGACACCGTGGCGGCTCTCTACCGCAATGCTGCCGAGCAGATCGCACCGAGCATCAACTGGCTGTTCTGGTTGCGACGCGATGGCGGTCTCGTCAACACGGAACGCCTGGAGCGTACGGTCGAGCGAGTGCTGGATGGTCCGATGCGCGACCAAATACGAGAGCAGCTCGCGGCGGGCCGGCAACTCGCCATCGGGTCGACGGATCTCGACCTCGGTGTCGGCCGCACCTGGAACCTCGACATGGACTCGACGACGGCGGGGCTCGCGCGCGTTCACACGCTACTCCGCGCATCGTCGGCAATCCCTGGCATCTTTCCGCCGGTTGTGATCGATGGGCACGTGCACGCGGACGGCGGCGTCGTGTCAACCGTGCTATCCGTGCTCGACTTCGAATCGAGCGTGGCGCTCGTGAAGCGTTTGCGCGCGCATGGCGTCGCCGATCAGGTCACCGTCCGACTCTGGGTGGTGATGAATCAGGGGACGCACGCGCCTGTTCAAGTCATGGACCCGGCCCGTCGAACGCAGATACATCAGCGCGGCGACGGGGTGCTGTATTACTCGCAGCAGCCATTGCTGCTCGAGAACCTGGCCAACCTTGCGCGTGCGGTGACCGCGACGGTCCCCGGACTACGCGTCGAGCTGCGCTTCACGGCCGTGCCACCGGAGCTTGCCAACGCGCCTGGCGCCTCTCAGCTCTTCGACAAGGCGTTCATGCGGCAACTGGAGCAGTTGGGGTTCGACCGCGCGCAGAGCGCGAATCCGTGGGATGAGACGACGTCGCGGTACGAGCGCCCTCCGCTGCCCGCGATCTTGCCGCCCGTTCCGCCCTGAGTTCCCAGTGGAGCGGACGTGTTTGGCAGGCAATCGATAGGTGTCCCTGCGACGCTCGACGCAGTCGACTCACCTCGTTTCATGTCGTCGCCCCCGATTCCGACGCTACGCCTCGAATCTCGCCGTCAGGCCGCACCGCGAGCCACGCCGCGGCGCCGACGACGCACAAGCCGGCCGCGACGAGGAACGACACGCTCCACCCGAACCGGCCGGCGATCCACGGCGTGAGCGACGCGGTGACCACGCCGCCGAATTGCGCACCCATGTTCATTACGCCCGACACCGCGCCCGCCGACGATCCGGCGATATCCGCGCTCACCGACCAGAAGGAGCTCTGCGCGAGGTAGAGCGTCCCGGCGCCGCCGGCGAGGATGATGCTAGCGAGCCGCGCGCTCTCGACCTGCGTGCCTAACGCGATGAACACGGCGGCGAGCCCAATACCGACCGCGGCCACGCCGCAACGGCCAACCCGACGACCGTACCGCGTCGACAGCCGGTCGTTGATGACGCCGCCGGCGCCGGAGCCGATTGCCATCGCGATGAAGGGAAGCATGGCGTAGAGGGCGCTCGCCTTCAGATCCATCCCACGTACGCTGTTCAGATAGATGAAGAACCAGGAAAAAAAGATGTACGCGGAGTAGCCGTAGCAGAAATAGCTCAGCGTGAGCAGCACCACGTTGCGGTCCCCAAAAATCTGCCGCCACGCGAGGGGCGGCGCCGATGCGCCGGCCGGAATGCCGGCGAGAATCAGATCGCGCTCGCGCTGCGTCACCCAGGGGTGCGCCTCGGGCGTGTCGCGCGCGATCACCAGCCATACGATGCCGGCACAGAGGCCAATCGCTCCGCAGACGATGAACGACGTGCGCCATCCGCCGTGCAGCATGACGTTCGTGACGAGGGGCGGCGCCAACCCCGCGCCGACACCGACACCCATGAAAATCAACCCGTTCGCCACGCCACGCTCGCCGACGGGAATCCACTTGGCGACGATGCGGTTCGACGCGGGATAAACCACGGCCTCGCCGGCGCCGAGTGTGAAGCGCACGGCGATCAGCGCCGGCAGCGCGAGCGCGAACGCCGGCACCGCCGCGGAGAGCGCCGAGAAGACGGCCCACCAGATCGCGGCGAACGTCAGCGTCTTCCGTGCGCCGAAGCGATCGGCGATGCGGCCCGCCGGCGCCTGAAAGAGCGCGTAGCCGAGCACGAACGCGCTGAAGATCCAGCCGAGCTGCTCGTTGCTCAGCCCGTACTCACGCGCGATGAACTTGCCCGCGATCGAGATGTTGACGCGGTCGAGGTACGCCACGGCGCTCAGCACGAAGAGCCACCCGATGAGCACCCAGCGAACTCGTCCGGCTTTCTCCATCATCATTCCTCAGTGGGCGGGGCTGCACAGATAACCCCGCCGGCGGCGCGCGTCCACCGGCCGTGCGCTTGCTCGGACCGCCGATCGTCCGCAGTTTGGCTCACGCCCCGCTCACCTCGGAGAAGCTCATGCGGTCGTCTGCACGCGTTACCGTTTCACTCTCGCTCGCCGTGTTGGCGGCCCTCGCCACAACGAGCGCGCGCGCGCAGGAGAAGCGTATCTTCAATCCGCCGGGCGCGCCGACCACCCTGCCGTTCAGCAACGGTGTTCAGGTCGGTGGCACGCTCTTCGTCGCCGGCACCGAGGGCGTCGTGAGCGGCGACATCGAGGCCGAGACGCGCACGGCGCTCGAGAACGTCAAGAAGGTGCTCGACGCCGCCGGCTTCGCGGTCGGCGACGTGGTGCAGGTGACCGTCTACTTGAAAGACATCAATGAGTTTCAGAAGATGAACGGTGTGTATCGCGCCTTCTTCCCCGATCCCAAGCCGACGCGCACCACCGTGGAGGTCGCGCGCCTGGTGAACGACGCGCGCATCGAGATCACGGTGGTCGCGATGAAGAGCCAGCCGAGGAACGCACCATGACGACGCGTCGGGATTTCGTGCAGCAGAGCATGGCCGCCGGTGCGTTATTGGGACTTCGTCCCGCGGACGTCATCGCCAGGGCGGACGCCACGGCCGCACCGGTCGCGGTGGACTACTACGAGAAGCTCGGCGTGCCGAAGATCATCAACGCCGCCGGCACCTACACCTACCTCACCGCGTCGTTGATGCCCGCCGAGGTGCAAGCGGCGATCGCGTTCGCGGCGAATCACCCCGTGCGCCTGCGTGATCTCCAGACCGCCGCTGGCGCGTACCTCGCGCAGAAGCTGCACTGCGAGTCGGCACTCGTCTCCTCCGGCGCGGCGTCGGCGCTCTCGCTCGGCACCGCGGGGTGCATGACGCTCGGCAATCCGCAGGGCGCCAAGGATGTGCCGGCGCGCGCGAGCGAATTCAAGAATGAAGTGATCATTCAAAAAGCGCATCGCTTCACGCACGACCATGCGCTCGAGATGTGCGGCGCGAGGTTGATCGAGGTCGAGACGGCGGCGGAGTACGAGCGTGCCTTCACGCCGCGGACGGTGATGGCCTTCTTTTTCAACGCCGCCGAAGGCGGCCAAATATCGCACGAGGATTGGCTGCGCATCGCGCACGCCCACGCCGTTCCGTGCTTCATCGACGCCGCGGCCGACGTGCCGCCGATCGCGAATCTCTGGAATTACACGAAAATGGGATACGACCTCGTCGCCTTCTCCGGCGGGAAGGGAATTCGCGGGCCGCAGAACGCCGGCCTCCTGCTCGGCCGCAAGGATCTCATCGACTCGGCGGCGGCGAACAACAACCCGAACGACCGCTCCGTCGGTCGCGGGATGAAAGTGGCGAAGGAACAGATCGTCGGCATGGTGGCCGCGGTGGACTGGTTGCTCGCGCAGAGCGATGCGTCGATCGACGCCGAGTCGCGCCGCCGCGCCGCGCGCATCGTCGCCGCGCTCCGCGATCTCCCGACCGTGCGCACGGAGATTCTCGTGCCGGCGATCGCGAACCACGTGCCGCACCTGATGATCCGCTACGATCAACGGCGAATCGCCATCACCCCACTGGACGTGGCGGCCGCCCTGCGGAACGGCACGCCGTCGATCGAGCTGAACCCGGCCACCGGACACGCGTCGGGCGCAGCGGGACTGCACTCGGACGAGAACACGATCGTCGTCGGGCCGTGGATGATGAAACCGGGCGAGGACGCGATCGTCGGGCGCCGGCTGCGCGACGTGCTGCGCGCTGCGCTCCGGCCCGATGCCTGAAGTCGTCGTCGCGCTCCTCACGCCGTTCGACGCATCGAATAACGTCGCGCTCGGCGCACTCGAGTCACACGCCGAGTACCTGCTCGAGCGCGGCATCACCGCCCTCATGCCCTGCGGCACGACGGGCGAGGGCGTGCTCCTCGACGACGACGAGGTGACGCGCATCGTCGGGCATCTCGTTCGTATCGCGCACGGACGCGCGCGGGTGCTGGCGCATGCCGGACGTGCGTCGACGCGCGCGACGATCGGGCTCGCTCGCGCCGTGCTCGATGCCGGCGCCGACGCGATCTCGGCCGTCACGCCGTACTACTTCAAGTACGGTGACGCGCAGCTGCGCGAGCACTACCTCGCCTTGCTGCGCGCTGTGAGCGCGCCCCTGTACGCGTACACCATTCCCGAGCGCACCGGCAACACGTTGTCGGCCGACGTCGTGCGGCAGCTCGGGGAGGCCGGTCTGGCGGGCGTCAAGGATTCGACCAAGTCGATCGAGGCGCATCGCGAGTATCTCGCCTGTGGTATCGATGTGTTGATGGGAAGCGACGCGCTGGTGCTCGATGCGTTCCGGCTCGGCGCGGCCGGCGCAGTGAGCGCGGTGGCGAACGTCGATCCGCGCTCACTCCTCGAGATCGCGGCATCGGTCGCCCTCGACCAATCGCCGCCGGCGGCCGAGGCGCAGGCGCGGCTGAATGCGCTGCGCGATCGCACGCGGCGCGCGACGTCGACGATCGCCGGCCTCAAGCGCGAGCTCGCGGCGCGTCTCCCGGGTTATCCGGTGCACACGCGCGCGCCGCTTGCATGACGGTGCTCACGCTCGGCGAGA
>JBDUCS010000204.1:0-7389 GCA_040003335.1 Gemmatimonadaceae bacterium
ACGGCGTCGGTGATGCTGAAGATCGCCGTCGTCGCGCCGACGCCGAGCGCGAGCGTCACGATCGCCGTCGCCGCGAAGCCGCGCGACCGCGCGAGCTGGCGTAGTGCGATCGTGATGTCGTGCCGCAGGTCGCTGAGGTATTCCGTCCGTTGCACGTCGCGCTCCCTCTCCTCGCCGATTCGCCGGCACGTGTCGCTCACTTCGCGTAGGTCGCCGAAGCGGCGCACCGCTTCCGCGCGCGCCGCTTCGCGCGATTGCCCGGTCTCCATCAGCTCGCGTGTCAGCGCCTCGATGTGGAACGCGAGCTCGGCGTCGACCTCTTCGGCGATGCTGGCGCGCCAGAGGAGCGACTTGAGCTGTCGGCCCACGCGTCCGAGCCTCGGCATCGCGGCGAGTCTCGTCAGCCGTGGACGAGAATCGGCGTGACGGCGGCGACGAAGCGGACGAACTCCGCCGTCTCCGCCTTGAGCTGGTGCCGCCCCTTCGGCGTGAGCTTGTAGAATCGCGCCTTGCGGCCGAGCTCGGTCATTCCCCAGTCGGCCTCGATCCAGCCGCTTCGCTCCATGCGGTAGAGGGCAGGATAGAGCGACCCTTCCTCGACCTGCACGCGGTCATCGCTTGCCGTCTTGAGCCAGCGGGCGACGGCGTAGCCGTGCCGGGGCCCGCCGCTGAGCGATTTCAGGACGAGCGCGTCGAGCGTGCCGTGCAGCCGATCCGTTGCCACTGCGCCTCTCTCCCTAGATGTCTCTGTATCATAGGGAGTGGATACCCAGATGGCAAGGTATGCAGTTGGTTTGCGTTGGTCGGCTAGGGGAAGAACGCGACCAACATCTCCGTCACCCGCGTCCATGCGGGCGTGGTGCTGAGGGGTACGCGCAGCAACTGCACGGCGAGCACGGCCGCTCCGGCGTACCAGTAGGCCGGATGCACGCGACCGCGCGTTCTCCGGTCGTGTACCATGCCGGCGACGATCAGCAGATCCGTCACGAGGCCAGGCAGCACGGTCACGAACACCGGCGGGGGCGCGCCTCCCGACGCGCCTGCCGGCGCTAGGAAGGTGAGGAACAGCCGGCCGACGCCCGCTTGGAGGAGCGAGATGGTGGCGACCAGCATCAAACGCTTGTGGACTTCCGCTTTTCTCACGTTGACGAGCGCCGTCGCCACGAGCACCGCGAAAAGCAGGATCCCGGTGAGCGAGACGACGGAGAAGGCGCGCGCCGCGTCTCCAAACCCGGCGGCATCGAGATGCTTGAGACTGCTCATGGCCGCGGCAACTCCCACGAAGCACATGCCGGTGGCGAGGGCGACTCCCGCTACGCCGAGCTCGCGGTGCCGCATCACTCTGCCGGCGGCGACGAGTCGCGCTTGCGTGAGCAGGTAGAGCGTCCAGCCAAAAAAGAAGAACGCATGGAGGTGGACGATCGGCGCGACTCGGAGGGAGCCTCGCATCAATGGGATCCAATACGTCGGCATGAATCCGATAACCGCGACGGCGACACACGCCGCCGCCATGCCGAGGTAGAAGCGATCTTTCCGAACGGTCCGTACTGCGCTGAGAACCGGGGTGGCGGCGACCGTCATGAGGGCTCTCGCTGTAGTGGGCCTTGCAAAGCTGCTCCGGCGCGAGCATCGCGCCAGGCCCACCGCCTTTTCGCCGAGCCGTCCGGCGCCCGACGGCCCCTTACGTCTCCGAGCGCAGGGCGACCACCGGGTCGAGCCGCGCCGCTCGCCAGGCGGGGACGGCGCACGCCGCGAGCGCGACAGCGAGCAGAATCGTCGCCACCGCAGCAAAGGTCAGCGGGTCTGTCGCGGTGACGCCGAACAGGAGTCCGGCGATCGCGCGTGAGAGGGCGAGCGCGGCGGCGGTGCCGATGGCGATGCCGGCGACGGCGAGACCGACGCCTTGGCGCACGACGAGCCGGAGGATGTCGCCACGCGTCGCGCCGAGCGCGGCACGGATGCCGATCTCGCGCGCGCGTTGCGCGACGCTCCCCGACAGCACGCCGTACGTCCCGGCCGCGGCGAGCGCGAGCGCGACGACGGCGAAGAGCTCGAACAGCATCAACAGAAAGCGGCGCCGCGCGGTCGACGCCGCGAGCACCTTCTCCATCGTCGCCACGCTCGTGATCGCCTGATCCTTGTCCACCGACCAGACGGCGGAGCGCACGGCGCTCGCCATCTCCGCCGGGTCACCGCGCGTGCGCACGACGAGCGTGAGCGCGTCGTCGGCAAAACGCCATTGCGCTTCGGGGATGTACATCTGGTCGGCGCGCGCCGCGTCGAGCGACACGTGCTGCACATCACCGGCGATGCCGACGATCGTGAACCACGCGCCCTTGTCCGGCGCGCCGACGCGCACGCGCTTGCCGATCGGATCGTCGCCCGGCCACATGTGCCGCGCGAACGTCTCGTTGATTACGAGCACTTCGGGCGCTCCCGCCGCGTCCTGCGCGGTGAGCGAGCGGCCGCGCTTCACCGGAATACGCATCGTCTCCAGATAGTCCGCGCTCACGGCGTAGCGCATCGCCGACGGATCGAGCTCGGGGTTCGCGTTCGGCTTGAGCTCGATGTGCACGCCGTACGAATCGAAGTTGCCGCCGAGCGGCAGCTGGCTGGCGAGGCCCGCACGGTCCACGCCGGGGATGGCGCGCACGGCGCGCAGCGCGTCGTCGAAGAAGGCGCGCACCGCGGTGTCGTTGCGGTACTTCGCGCCCGACACCTGCACTTCCATCGTCAACAGATGGTTGGGGTCGACTCCGGGGTTCACGCCGAGCAGCCGGCCGAGGCTGCGCAGCAACAGGCCGGTGCCGACGAGGAGCACGAGCGCGAGCGCCATCTCGCCGACGACGAGCATGCTGCGCGTGCGCGTCGACCCGCCGGTCCTGTGGCCCGCTCGCCGAATCGAGCTCTGCAGGTCGCCACGCGCCACGTGCAGCGCCGGCGCAAGTCCGGACGCGATTCCCGCCAGCGCGGTGACGACGATCGCGAACGCGAGCACGCGCGCGTCAACGGTGATCGCATCGAGCCTCGGCAAGTCCGCCGGGCCGAGCCGAACCAGCAGCACGAGCCCCGCGTACGCGAGCGCGAAGCCGGCCGCGCCGCCGACCGCGGCGAGGAGCACGCTCTCCGTGAGCAGCTGGCGCAGGACGCGGCGGTGGCCGGCGCCGAGCGCGATACGGACGGCGAATTCGCTCTCGCGCTGCGCGGCGCGCGCGAGGAGGAGGCTGGTCACGTTCGCGCAGGCGATCACGAGCAGGAGCGCGACGGCGCCGAAGACAGCGAGGAGCGCGGGACGAACGGCGCGCGTCATCCAATCGCGTACGGGCACGAGCGCGAAGCCCGACGCCGGATAGTCGTTCGGGTACGCGCGGATGAGATTCGCCGACAGCTGGTCGAGCTCGCGCCGCGCGCTCGCCGCGTCGACGGCCGGCTTGAGACGGCCCACGGCACGCAGGTGGCGGCACGTGCGGCACGCCCAGGCGAGCGATGCGTCGTAGCGCAGCGGGGTCCACATCTGCGTGCGCGGGCCGAGCACGTTCTCGAACGACTTTGCCATCACGCCGATGACGGTGTACGGGTTGCCGCCGAGCGTCACCGGCTTTCCGACGAGCGATGGATCGCCGCCGAAACGGCGGCGCCAGAGTCCGTCGCTCAAGACGACGACGCGCGGCGCGTTCGGCGCATCTTCGTCGGCGCGGAACGCGCGGCCCAAGACGGGTTGCACGCCGAGCACGTCGAAGTATCCGTACGAGACACGCTCGCCCTCCAGCCGCTCCGGCTCGGCGGTGCTCGTCATCACCGTCTGCCAGCTCCCGATCGCCGCGACGGCGACGAGCGACTTGTTGTCGCGGGCGATGTCGGTGAACGTCGCGAAGCCGACGTTGCTCTCGCTACCGTCGTGGTCGCGCTCCCACACGGTCAGGATGCGGCCGGCATCCGGGTACGGGAGCGCGCGAAAGAGCATCGGGTCGAGCACGCTGAAGATCGCCGTCGTCGCCCCGATGCCAACGGCGAGCGTGAGGATCGCGAGGAGACTGAAGCCGGGACGGCGCGCGAGCATGCGCACGGCGAAGCGGAGATCGGCGGCGAGCAGTTGCATGGAGGAATCTCCAGTGGAGACGACATCGTCTTCGCCCTCGACGAAGGGGAGGCGCATGACGGCGACGCGAATCGTCTCGCGCCAGTACCAGGCGCGCGCGCGCATCGCGCCGCGCGCCGGGAGGACGTCGGCGTAGAACGCCTCTTCGAGATCGCCAACGAGCGCCTCGCGCATCGCGCGCGGCGCGACGCACTCGAGCAGCCGGCGGGCGAGCGCCGGCGGGCGGGGGCGGCGGCCATCGCTCATGCGTCCCACACGGCGTCGAGCCCACTCGTCATGCGGCGGAGCGTGCGCAACGTGTCGCGGAGGGCGCGCCGGCCGGCGGGGACGATCACGTAGTGCTTTTTGCGCCGCCCCCCACGCTGCGGCGTCGGCTCACCGACGCGCGTGTCGACGAGCCCCTTGGCTTCGAGGCGCGCGAGCGTTGTGTAAACGGTGGCCAGGCTCACCGAGCGCGCGGCCCGCTTCTCGAGCTCGCGCCGCACGGTCACGCCGTACGCGTCGTCGCCCAGTCGCACCAGGGCCAGCAGCACGAGCTGTTCGAACTCGCCAAGTGTAGATCCCATCGCGCCCCCAAATAGTCGACAATGTCGAAGATATCGGCCGACGGTGCGGATGCAAGGCGGTACTCTGTCCGAAAGACGTAATGCGTACAGACGTACACGCCAATCGAGATCTCAGGACGCGCATACGTCTTCACGTTTACCGTCTTTCGTAACGCAGTAGCTCTCAGTACGAGTGCCACAGCAGCAGCGTGCCGCAGCCGGCGCCGAGCCGGCGGTACTCTACGGGCGTATTGATGCCGTCGTAGAGCTCGAGTCCTTGAAACTCGCCCGCGTCGAGCGCCGCGATGTCGTCGTCGTAGATGCGCACGCCGTCGATGAAGACGTTGAGTACGCAGCTCGGCGTGCCGTTGCCGCCCAGTGCGCCGCCACCGCCGCCGCGCGTGCCCACGAGATGCGTTTCCAAGCCATCTCGGCTCCGCTGCATCCGCACACCGGGAAAGCGCGAGACGAGGAACATCGCCAGCTCGCGACTCCACGCCGAGTCGAGCTGCAGCACGTCGGCGAACCGGCCGATCCCCATTTTGCGCCGGCGCTCGAAATCGCGCAGCGCGCCGGACACGGTGCTCTCAGTGATCGTGACGGCGTCGAGGCGGTGCACGATCTGCCGCATCATGAACGTCGCCTCGACGGTATCCGTCTGCCCGAAGGCGACCGGCACCGAGAGCGGCTGATAGCCGATGCGCCGCACCTGTACGATGTGATTGCCGGCCGGGACGCCGGTAATGCGCGCCTGGCCGAGTCCGTCGCTGCGCGCACCGAGGTGCAACGTCGGGATGCGCACCTCGACATCGGCAACAGGCTGCCCGCTCTCGACGTCGCCGATGCCGACGATGAGCGTTACCGGATCGTGCGGCTGCTGCGCGCTCGCGGCTCCGCCGGATCCGCACAGCACGACGGCCCCCAAGAGACGGGCGATACGCGGGAAGCAGCGACGCCGCACGTCACAGGGCCGCGGCGCCACCGTCAATGTCCGACGATACGCGCGCACTGCGCGCGGAAGTCACTCTCCGTTCCGCGCGCCAACGGGAGCGGCACCCACCCGCGTGTGTCGGGGTCTGCCGTGTCGCTGATCGCCGACTTCCCTTTACGCCAATGGAACTCCGCCTCGAAATGCAGCGAATCGCCGCTCCAGCTCCCGCGCACGGTGCTCAGCTCGAGGCCATCGGGCGGCGGCTTCCGTACCGGGAAGGTGCTCACGTGCAGTCGCGTCGCGTGGCGGTCCTCGGCCGTGCCGCTAATGCGGTATTCGCGCAGCTGGCCGAGCTCGTCGCACGTCGTGGCCGAGCCGACGATTGCCCCGCACTGCGGGCATCGTCCGCCGCCACCGCGGCGAGTGCGGACGCGGCGCATCGTGAACACGACCGATCGCGGCTTGCCGCTCCCCGTCTTCATCGCGCCGACCCACGTCGCGGTGAGCGGCGGATGTCCATTGGCGGGCGCGTCCCAGGGATAGTAAAACGTGTCCATCACGTGCGAGAAGAGCCGACTGGCGCCAAACACCACGCCACAGGCGAAGAGTGCGACCGCCACCTGGCGTGAGCGCATTGCGCGCTACGCCGGGCTCGCGACGCGCGGCCGGAACATCACGGCAAAGACCGCGAACACCGCCAGCGCGCCAATCGCCGGCACCATCCAGATCGCGTGCCAGTCGTGCGACACCTGCACGCACTGGCGCGCCGCCGCGGCGGCAGCGTCGCACGCGCCGTTCGCCGACGAGTAGCGGTTCACCACGCTCCCCGAGACGAACGCCCCGATGAAGTAGCCGACGCCGTTGGTGACGAAGTTGATGAATCCCTGCGCCGCCGCGCGGACGCGCGGTCCCGCTTTCTCGTCGGTGTAGATCTGTCCCGCGACGAAGAAGAAGTCGTAGCACACGCCGTGGAGCAGAATGCCCGCCCAGATCAGCCACATTCCCGAGCCGGCGTCGCCGTTGCTGAACGCGAAGTAGCGCAGCGCCCAGGCGAGCATGCCGCCGAGCATGATCACGCGGATGCCGAGCCGCTTGAGCGCCAGCGGCAAGAGGAGCATGAAGCCGAGCTCGCTCCACTGGCCGAACGTCTGGATGAACGCCGGCGCCGGCGCGCGAATCTCGTTCAAGAACGGATTGGCGAACGTGTAGTAGAACTGCAGCGGGATGCAGAGGAGAAACGAGCCGACGACAAAGATCAGAAAATCGCGATCCTTGAGGAGCGTCAGTGCGTCGAGGCCTAGGGCGTCGCGCACGCTGAACGGCGTCCCCGCTCCTTTGGGCGGCGTGTGCGGGAGCGTGAGCGAGAAGAGGCCGAGCACGATCGATCCGATCGACGCCACGCGCATCGGTGTCGCCAGCGCGTCGGCGTGCAACAACTTCCCGATGATCGTGCCGGCGACGATCCACCCCAGCGTGCCGAGCACGCGGATGAGCGGAAAGTCCTTGGCCGGATCGCGCACGTTGTGGAACGAGATCGAGTTCGTGAGGCTCAGCGTCGGCATGTAGCAGAGCGCGTACAGAATCAACAGCGGGTAAAACGTCGACCACGTCGTCTGCTCGGCGACGAACCACATGATGATGCCGCCGGCGATGTGCAGGATCGCGAGCAGCTTTTCGGTCGAGAAGAAGCGGTCGGCGATGATCCCGAGAAAGAACGGCGACACGAGCGCCGCGATCGCCGTCGCGCCGTAGGCGAGCCCGACTTGCTGGTCGGTGAAGTGCAGCGTCTGGCTCAAGTACGTCCCCATCGTCAC
>JBDUCS010000205.1:0-7364 GCA_040003335.1 Gemmatimonadaceae bacterium
ACGATCGCGTGCGCGCCGTTGGGTGGCACGTCCTCGTCGCGCGTGAAAAAGCGCCCGAGCTCCGGCCGCACGCCCAGGATGGGAAAGAAATTCCACGACAGCTGTCCGAGGTTGATCGGCGCGCCGCCATCGCCGTCACCCATCGTCCACTGCCACGTCCCGGTGTAGGCGGCCACGCCGTCGAACGACCGCGCGCGCTCGCCGAGCGCCGTCGCGTACACGTACGAGGTCCGCGCTTGCGTCATCTCACCGAGCATGGGCATCACTTCGTTGACATAGATGCGGCTCAGCCGGTCGGCGTGCCGCACGTGGTCGGGCGCGCGGAACCAGAGACGATCGACGATGCCGAACATCGCCGTCGTCGCGCCGAGTCCGAGCGCGAGCACGACGATCACGCTCGCGCTGAGCGCGGGCTGGTGGCGGAGCGCGCGCACGGCGAGCCGGAGGTCGAACCACGCGCTGGCGAGCCACTCGGTGACGCGCTCGCGGTTGAGCCGCTCGCGGTCGAGTCGGCGCAGGCGGCGGCGCGCGCCGGGCACGTCGCCGAACCGGCGCAGCGCTTCGGCGCGCGCGTCATCCGGGCTGAGGCCGCGCTCGATGAATTCCCGCGCGCGCGCGTCGAGATGGTGCGCGATCTCGGCGTCGATCTCGTCTCCGAGCCGGCGCGCGCTGGACGGGAGGGAAAAGAGTCGTCGCATCGCCGGCTCCTACGCGTTGGCGTCGAGAATGGTGGTGACGGCGGCGGCGTAGCGCATCCATCCGGAGTGCTGCGTGCGGAGCTGCTTGCGGCCGGCGGCGGTGAGCTGGTAGTAGCGCGCCTTGCGGTTGTTCTCCGATAGTCCCCACTCGGAGCGCACCCAGTCGCGCTTCTCCATGCGGTGGAGCGCCGTGTACAGCGCGGCGTCCTCGACGAAGATCGCGTCGCGGCACGTGTCCATGATCCACCGGGCGACGGAATATCCGTGTCGCGGCCCCCAGGTGAGCGCCTTGAGGACGAGCACGTCGAGCGTGCCTTTCAGGAGGTCGAGCTCGGGCGACATGGTCTCCACCAATAGTCTTAGTGGAGACATGGTAGGGGTCGTGCGGGAATTCGTCAAGCGTCGCGAATGGGATTTCGGCGGACTCGACAAAAAAAGCCCCCGCATGTGGAACGCGGGGGCAAAGTCCTGCAACGGATCGTTCGGAAGTATCGGCGCCGATTCGCGCCTACGCGGCGGACGCTTCGTCGGCGGGGGCTTTGCTCTTTGGCGGCTGGCAAAAGCGCTCGCCGATCGCGCGGAGCTCCGTGAACTGTTCGGGCGTGAGCTCGTGGAAACGCTCGGTCAGGTAGCCCATTGTGTCGTCGAACCACTCCTGCTGATGCTCTGTTGCCGCCTGCAGCACGCCGCAACGGCTGATATGCTGGAACATCTCATCTCGCGCCTGGTCGAACGGCAGCGGTGCCGCCACATCCTTCCGACGATTATTGTTCTTCGTCATGCACTCTGCTTGGTTGGAGTCTACCTAATCTAACACGTTGTGGGTCGGGCTTCCACCAGATATACGCGGGAATCGGCCCGCGCGTTCGATCATCCGGCGGGCGTCGTCGTCGTGCGCAGCAGCCAATCCGTCAGGAGCTGCGCAAGGGCGTCCGGCGCCTCCTCGGGTGAGAGCCGCCCGACATCCGGAAGCCTCGCGAGCGTACTCCCGGCGATTGCCCCGTGTAGGCGATCGCTGAGCCCGCCGTCGAGCCACGGGTCGGCCTCCCCCCACACGATGAGGGTTGGCGCCGAGACCGTCCGGAGGTCGATCTCCTGGAGGTCGTCCGGGCCGAGCGCGCCGGCGAGGGCGAGCAGGTGCGCCACGCCCGCCCGCCCCACGTACGGTGCGACGTAGCGGGCGACCAAGAGGTCGGGCATCGCCGCCGGGTCGGCGACGCTCTTCTCGAGCGTCTCCCGCAGAACGGGCGCGGCGCCGAGGATCTCGCGGGCGATGCGAAGGGCGAATCGCGCCGACGCGCGCTGCACCTCACGAACGTCGCGGCCCGGGCACTCGCCGAGCCCCACGCTGTTGATCAGGACGAGGCCCGCGACGCTCGCTGGCGCGGTGGCGGCCAGCATCTGGGCGACCCCGCCGCCGATGTCCACTCCCACGACGACGAAGCGGGACACGCGCATGCCGAGCAGCGCGCGCCTTACGTACTCCGCCTGCGCGGCAATCGCGTAGTCGGCCTCCACCGGACGGTCGGATTCGCCGTATCCCATCAGATCGACGGCGAGCGCCGTGTATCCGGCCGCTGCGAGCGCGGGAGCGACCGCGCGCCAGAGAAAGGCCGACGTGCCGAATCCGTGCAGGAGCACCACGGCGGGCCCGCCCTGGCCGTAACGCTCGACGTGGAGCGCGCCTGGACCCGCGGGAACCTGGAACAAGTCGGCATCGACGACGGGGTCTGTGCGGCGCAGTCGGACTCCAGCGGTGAACGAAACGCTCGGCTTACCGTGTGCTCCGTATTGCGTATGCCGATAATGTTACGCAGTACGCAAGACGCAGCAGCAACTGGTTGCGCAACCCGGGTGCCGTGGAGTTTTTTATCGTGTATCCTCTGGGGCAGTGACATGGCGAAGGAGCCGGAGCAGACCTACGATGAGGGGCGCGCCCGCAACCTCGAGACGATGTTGAGGACGCTGGCGGCGCGGATCAGCGAGCTCGATGCGCGGGGAGAGCTGTTGGCGTTCGCCGGAGAGCTCACGCAGCGCATCGGCGAGGTGCGGAGCGAGTTGTTCCACTACGAGGTTCGCGTCACGTACGACACACCCGAAGTCGCCGAGAACCGTCGCATTGTGGACGAGGCGATTCAACCGGAAAGCACGACATGGGAAAAGACCGAGTGGATGAAGGGAAGCAACGAGGACGACGAGCCAACGTGGTGAAGGCGCGGCGGAAGGCCGACCGCCGTCCGTTCTTTATGGCGCTCGGTGCGCTCGCCTTGGCGGGTGTCGCGGCGCTAGCCTATCAGGCGAGCAAGAAGAGTGATGCGCCGAAGCCGTCGATCGTGCAGCAACGGGGTACGCCGGCCAACGCCAAGCCGTACGTGCTCGGCAAGCCGGACGCACCGGTGCAGATCATGGAGTTCGCCGACTTCGAGTGTCCGGGATGCGCGCAGTTCGCGACCATCACCGAGCCCGACGTGCGCCAGCGCCTCGTCGACGCCGGCAAGGCGCGCTACAGCTACTACGATTTCCCGCTATCGGAGATCCACCGCAACACGATCTCCGCCTCGAACGCGGCCGCGTGCGCCGACGAGCAAGGGCGATTCTGGGAGATGCACGACAAGCTGTTCAACGGGCAGCCGAACTGGAACGGAGCGGCGACCGATAATCCGAAGCGTGTCTTCCGAACCTACGCGAGCGAGCTCGGCATCAAGGTCGACCAGTGGGAGCAATGCTACGACGCGCAGAAATACTTGGCGCGGATCATGGGCAACAAGGCGAGGGGCGACAGTTTGGGCGTCGGCGGAACGCCGACGTTCGTCATCGGCAAGCGCGTCTTCAAGAACGGACTCACGTTCGATCAGATGGCCGCCTGGGTGGACAGCGCCGCGGTCGATGCCCGCGCCGCTGCCGCGCCGGCCAGGCCCCCGGCGAAGACCGATAGCGCGCCGAAGCGGAAGCCGGGCGGCGCGTGAGATCGCGCATGACAATCGCCGTTCTCTCGCTCCTTGGCCTCTTCGTCGCGCTCTACCTGACGCTCTACAAGGTCGGCGTGATCGGCGAGCTGACGTGCTCGATCGGATCGTGCGAGAAGGTGCAGACGAGCAAGTGGGCGATGTTCTCCGGCGTTCCCGTCGCGGCATGGGGCGTCGCGGCGTACGCCGCGATGCTCACGCTCTCGATCGCCGGCCTGCGGGAGCGGTGGGAGGGGTCGCGCGCACTCTCGTACGCCTTGTTGGCGCTCGCCGCCGCCAGCCTCCTCTTTTCGGCCTGGCTCACGTATCTCGAGCTGTTCGTGATCGATGCCATCTGCATGTGGTGTGTGATATCCGCCCTGCTCATCGCGTGCATCTTCGTTGCTGGCGTTGTCGATGTGTCGGTGGTCCGACGTCAGACGTCAGAGGTCTGAGCCGACGCGGTATGCTCTCTGCTCTGTGACCGGACAATCCGCTCGAACCCTGTGGGTGACCCGTGTTGAGCCGCTTCTTTCCTGAGTCGATCTTTCCGCGAAAGTTGGACGAGGCCGCCGAAAAGCGGTTGCGTCTCGCGCAGGCGCGCGCCGAGGAAGCGATCATCCGAGCGCACGTCGACAACGCGCTCATGTTCGTGGACACGCTCGCCGAGGATCTGAGCTTCGACCGCGCGCTCGATACCTACGTGCGGAAGCTGGGGATCCCTGAGCCGCTGGCGAGCGTCGTTGTCACCCGCACGCTCGTCGTGCTCGGTGAGGACCTCGTTCCCTACCGCCGCCGCGCGCAGGAGACGAGGCCCGACGACACGCGGCCGCCCTTGCGTCTCGGCGACGCCTCCGAAGCCCGGCGTGGAATGAAGCGGGCCTGAATCGCTGCCGCCCTACTTCCACATCTGAATCAGCAAGACGAGCATCGCGACGAGCGCCGACAATCCTTGGGCAAGTGAGTAGACGAGCGTATCGGCGATCAGGACGAGGGCGCTTCTCAGCGCGAGTCGCGTTTTGGACTCAGGATAGAGCCGCCGCAGCGCGATGAAGACGTACACGAGCAAGAGCAGAAAGTGCACTCGCGCGAGCGCCTGCGGGGGGTAGCTGCCCGTGATGCGGTGCGTGAGGCTGACGGCGACGCCGAGCAGGGTGAACAAAAAAAAGTCCATCGCATAGTAGTGGAACGCGAAGATCACGTGCTGCATGTAGGGCAGGGCGCGCTTTCGATAGATGAGCTTGAGCGCCGCCGCGAGCCCGAACACGCTCCCGAATCGCAGCCAGCTCATGTACTCGCCCGTGCGGTGCAGGAGCTCGCGCACGAACAGCGGGCCGTCGCGGACGTGACGAAGGATCACCGGGTAGCTCGTGCCGGTCGTGATCTTCTGCGCCGCGCCGTTCCAGTCCAGCACCGTATCCCACGCCAAGACGAGCGACAGCGCGCCCACGATCAGGAAGAGCTTGAGCGGCGAGAGATAGCGGTCGCGGCGGCCGGCGAAAAATTCTTCGGTGAGCTTGCCCGGCGCGAAAATGAGCGCCCGAAACGAGCTGATGTATTTCGAATCGACATCCGTCACCTCGTGCGCGATGTGACGCACGAAGTGGCGAGCCGTGAGATCCGCGTCGCGCGGGCGGCGCTGGCCACAGCGCCCGCAATAGTTGTCGATGTCGTGCGCGCTGCAGTTCGGACACTGCGCGGACGCGCCTGCCTCGACCGACGTCACGACTCAGAGGCTTCGTACTGATCCTTGAGCGCGGCGACGACGCTGGGGTCAGCGAGCGTCGTCGTGTCGCCGAGCGCGCGTCCCTCTGCGATGTCGCGCAAGAGGCGGCGCATGATCTTCCCCGAGCGCGTCTTGGGCAAATCGGCGCTGAACAGAATGTCGTCGGGCCGCGCGAGCGCGCCGATCTTGGCGGCGACGTGCTGCTTGAGCTCGTCGCGCAGCTCCGACGAATGCTTGAATCCCTCGCGCAGCGTGACGAACGCGGCGATCGCCTGGCCCTTGAGCGCGTGCGTCTTGCCGACCACCGCGGCCTCGGCGACCGCCGGATGATCGACAAGAGCCGATTCCACCTCCATCGTGCCGATGCGATGACCTGCGACGTTGAGTACGTCATCGACGCGCCCGAGAATCCAGAAAAAGCCGTCGTCGTCGCGCTTGGCGCCGTCGCCGGGAAAGTAGAGGTCGGGGCGTCCCTCCCACTTCGTGAAGTACGTGGACACGTACCTCGCATCATCCCCCCAGATGGTTCGCAGCATCGACGGCCACGGCTTGGTGATCGCGAGCAATCCGCCGCCGACGGTGATCTCCGTGGCCGTGGCGTCGAGGAGCGCGGCCGCGATGCCGGGAAACGTGACGGTGGCGCTTCCGGGCTTGGTGGGTGTGATGCCGGGGAGCGGTGTGATCATGATCGCGCCGGTCTCCGTCTGCCACCACGTGTCGACGATCGGGCAGCGGTCGTGGCCGATGTGCTCCTTATACCACATCCAGGCCTCGGGGTTGATCGGCTCGCCGACCGAGCCGAGCAAGCGCAGCCGCGACAAGTCGTGCCGCGCCGGATGCTGGTCGCCCCATTTCATGAACGCGCGGATCGCGGTAGGGGCGGTGTAGAACAGCGTCACACCGTAGCGCTCGCAGATCTTCCAGAAGCGGTCCTTGTCGGGCCAATCGGGCGCACCTTCGTACATCACGCACGTCGCGCCATTGGCGAGCGGGCCATAGACGAGATACGAGTGGCCCGTCACCCAGCCGACGTCGGCCGTGCACCAGAAGACGTCGTCTTCCTTCAGGTCGAAGACGAGCCTCGTGGTGGCGTAGCATCCGGTGAGGTAGCCGGCGGTGGTGTGCACGATGCCTTTCGGCTTCCCCGTGGTGCCCGACGTGTAGAGGATGTAGAGCACGTCTTCGGCGTCCATTTCCTCCGGCTCGCGCATGTGCGACGCGTCGAGCATGAGGCGGTGCCACCAGTGGTCGCGCCCTTCCTTCATCTCGGCGAACGACTCATCGCCGCCGCCGCCCGGACGGCGCTGGACGACGACGACGTGCTCGATCGACGGCGTGTCGGCGAGCGCGGCGTCGGCGTTGCGCTTGAGCGGGACGACCTGCCCGCGGCGATAGCCGCCGTCCGCCGTGATCAGCACCTTGCACGCCGAGTCGTTGATGCGGTCGCGCAACGATTCGGCGGAGAATCCGCCGAACACCACGGAGTGAATCGCGCCGACGCGCGCGCAGCCGAGCATCGCGATGACGACTTCGGGAATGAGCGGAAGGTAGATCGCGACGCGGTCGCCCTTTTTCACACCAAGCCGGTCGAGAACGTGCGCGAACTGGTTGACCTCGCGGTAGAGATCCCAGTAGGTGAGCGTGCGGCGATCGCCCGGCTCGCCTTCCCAGATGAGCGCCGCCTTGTTGCGGCGCGGGCCGCGCACGTGGCGGTCGAGGCAGTTGGCGCTCGCGTTGAGCGTGCCACCGGTGAACCACGTCGCGCGCGGCGGCTTCCAGTCGAGCACGGTCGTGAACGGCGTGATCCATTCGAGCTCGCGCGCCATGTCGGCCCAGAATGTTTCTGGGTCGCTCGCCGCGCGCTCGTAGATCGCGGGATCGGACGCATTGGCCTGCGCGCGAAATGCCGCGCTCGGCGGGAAGGACCGGTTCTCTTGGAGCAGGACGTCGATGTCTGTCATCGCTCGGTGATCGGTGTTCGGTGTTCGGTGATCG
>JBDUCS010000206.1:0-7346 GCA_040003335.1 Gemmatimonadaceae bacterium
GAGAAGACGCGCTGGTAGCGCGCGGGCGGAAAACCCTGGACGCCAATCTCGAGCGTGGCACCTTCCGGCGCGGTCTGGCTGATCTCGGATAGCGCCTCGGCGAAACTCTCGCACTGAATCACACCGGCTTCGCGCCCATCGTCGGTGCTGAGCGAAAACTGAAAACGGGGCATGTGGCACTCCGGTGATCGGTGTTCGGTAGTCGGTGGTCGGGCTGTTCCCTGCATCCGATTGCTCGTTCCTGCTTGCGATTCGTGATACCCGGGGCCTCGCGGCGAGTGCCGCGTTCCCGTACGATCACGCGTCCCTAACCCGATGAACGCGACCATGGCCACCCGGCGTTCCGTTCCGACCCTCCGCGACGCGCAGCACGCAGTCGCCGTCTTGGCGCTCCTTCCGTCGCTCGCCTTCGCGCAGCGTCCAACGACGCACACGCTGATGCCGTCGCCGACGACCGTCGCCTGGGGCTTCTACGACGCCGCGGCGGTGCCTGTTTTGCGCATCGCGTCGGGCGACATCGTCGTCGTCGGTACGCTCCTCACGTCGAGCCCCCCGCGGCTCGAGGGGGCGGGCGTCGCGCCGGCGGACGTCGAGCAGTCGCTGCGCGACATCTACCGCGACGTGACCAACAAGGGACCGGGCGGGCACATTCTCACCGGTCCGATCTTCGTCACCGGCGCCGATTCTGGTGACGTGCTCGAGGTTCGCATTCAGAAGATCACCCTAGCGATTCCGTATGCGTACAACGCGTTCGGCGGCAAGAGCGGTTTCCTCCCCGAGGACTTCGGCTACGCGAAGATGAAGATCATTCCGCTCGACGCGCGAACGATGCTGGCCCATTTCGCCGATGGCATCGACATCCCGCTCCGCCCATTCTTTGGTAGCATCGGTGTCGCGCCCCCGCCATCGATGGGCAGGCTGAACAGCGCGCCGCCGGGCATCCACGCCGGCAATCTCGACAACAAAGAGCTCGTCGCCGGCACGACGCTGTTCATTCCCGTGCACACGGCGGGCGCGCTGCTGGAGATCGGCGATGGGCACGCCGGGCAGGGCAACGGCGAAGTCGACATCACCGCGCTGGAGACGTCGCTCGTCGGGACGTTCCAGGTCATCGTCCGCAAGGACATGCGCCTCACGTGGCCACGCGCCGAGACACCGACGCATTGGATCGCGATGGGCACCGACAAGGATCTCGTCGTCGCGACAAAGACCGCCGTGCGCGAGGCGATCGCCTTCCTGATGACGGAGAAGCACCTGTCGAAGGACGACGCCTACATGCTGGCGAGCGTCGCCTGCGACGTCGAGGTCACGCAGCTGGTCGATGGCAACGTCGGCGTGCACGTCATGATTCCGAAGAAGATCTTTCGGTGATCGCCGCTCCCTCTCACGGTGCCCGGCGCGACAGCAGGGAGTGATCCAGTGAGCGGCGCCGACGACTATCGGTTTCCAGCCTTTTGCGCCGATCGAGTGTCACACTCCGAGACCGTGTACCGATCCTCGATCACCGCGGACGAGTGATGAGCGTTCTGTGGAACGACGTTCGATACGGCGTCCGCGTGCTTCTCAAAGCCCGCGCGTACAGCGTCGTCGCGGTCGCGGTGCTCGGCGTCGGCATTGGCGCGAGCACGACGCTCTACAGCGCGATCGACGGCGTGTTGCGGCGGCCGCTGCCGTACGAGCGAGCCGAGCAACTCGTGGCGCTCGGGGAATCGAACGGCGCACGGCACACGGAGCGGGCAGGGACGTCGGCGGCGAACTTCACGGACTGGCGCGAGGCCGGCCGCGGGTTCGAGGGGCTCGCGGCGTACGTCCATTGGGGATTCGTCCTCAGCGACGATGGCCGACCCGCCCTCGGACCGGAGCGCGTGCTCGGTGCGCGCGTGTCGGCGAGTCTCTTCTCGCTCCTCGGCGTGCGCGCGGTGGCCGGCCGTGTCTTTCGGTCGGGCGAGGACAGCGCCGGACGCGGCGACGTCGTCGTATTGAGCGAAGAGCTGTGGCGCCGCCGCTTCGGGGGCAGCGCGAGCATCGTCGGCGACCGGCTTCGGTTGAATGCGAAGGCGTACACCGTCGTTGGCGTCGTCGCGCGCGGCTTCGAGCTTCCAGCGGGTGAGCTGTGGATTCCGCTCACCTTCGCCTCCTACGAGCTCGACCAGCGCGGCGCCCGGTCGCTCTCCGTGGTCGCGCGACTCAAGGCGGGCGTGTCGATCGAGTCGGCGCGCGACGAGATGCGCGGCGTCGCGCGCACGCTCGCCCGTCTGCATCCCGAGGCCGATGCGGGATGGGAGGTGGCCGTCAGCCCGCTGCAGAGCGAGATCGTCGGCGACACGCGGACGCCGCTCCTCCTCCTCTTCACCGCCACATGCGCGGTGATGCTCGTCGCCTGCGCGAATTTGGCGACGCTGATGCTCGCGCGCGGCGCGGGGCGCCGCGGCGAGATCGCGCTGCGTGCCGCGCTCGGCGCGGGCCGGTGGCGCGTCGTGCGGCAGCTCGTGACGGAGAGCATGCTCGTCGTCGTCGCCGGCGCCGGGCTCGCGTTGGCGCTCTCGCTCGCCGGCGCGAAGCTCCTCTCGACACTCGGACCCGAGTATCTGCCGCGCGCCGCGGAGATCCGGGTCGGCGCTCCAGTCGTCGCCTTTCTCGCGCTCCTGTCGCTGGCGATCGGCATCGTGCTGTCGGCGATTCCGGCGATCGGCGCGGCGACGGCCGATCTCGCGGTCGCGCTCAAGACCGGCGGCGCGAGCGGGCGCCGCCATACCCCGGCGGCGCACCTGCGCGATGTGCTCGTCGTGTGTCAGGTCGCCGTCGCCTTGTTGCTACTCGTCGATGCGGGGCTGCTCGTGCGCAGCTTCGCCCGTACGCAGTCGGTCGAGCTCGGCTTCAACCCGGCGAGTGTGCTCGCGGCGACGGTCTCGCTCCCCGACGCGCGATACCCGGAGGGTGAGCAGCGCGCCCAGTTCTTCCGCGAGCTCGCGCGGGGCGTGCGCGCGGTGCCGGGCGTGCGCGCCGTGGGACTGGTCAGCCATCCGCCGCTCGCGGGCGGGATGATGTCGAGCGACTACCGAATCGACGGGCAACCGCCGCTCTCCTCCGGCGACGTGCCGCGCGCACAACTGGCGAACGTCGATCCGGGATACTTCCGCGCGCTCGAGCTTCGCGTCGTCCGCGGTCGCGGCTTCACCGAGAGCGACCGTGTTGGCGTGCGTCCGGTCGCAGTCGTCGATGAGTCACTGGCGCGCCAACATTGGCCGGGCGGCGACGCGATCGGCGCGCGCCTGCGGATCGGGTCGACGATCGGCGCCGACACGGCCTGGCGCGAGATCGTCGGCGTCGTCGCCGGCGTGCGATCGGCGAGCCCCATTCGCGCGCCGGCGCCCACGATCTACGTGCCGCACGCGCAGAATCCGTGGCCGACGATGAGCCTCGTCGTGCGAACGACCGGCGAGCCGACGCGCTACGCCGGCGTCATTCGCGCCGTGGTGCTGGGGCTCGATCCGAATCAGCCGCTGTACAACGTGCGGCCGTTCGAGCAGGTGGTGGCGCGCACCCTCGCGGCGCGACGCTTTCAGATGCTGCTCCTCATCGGCTTCGCCGTGGTCGCCGTCTTTCTCGCCGCCGTCGGCGTGTACGGGCTCCTCGCGTACGCCGTCGCGCAACGCACGCGAGAGCTCGGCATTCGCGTCGCGCTCGGCGCGCGCGACCGCGACATCTACCGTGTGGTGCTTCGCCAGGCCGGCGCGCGGATCGCCGTGGGTTTGGCGCTCGGCGGCGCAGCCGCAATCGCCGGCAGCCGCTCGGTATCGAGCTTGCTGTTCGAGGTGAGCCCTTGGGATCCGGCGACGCTGGCCGGCGCCATCGTGCTGCTGGCGATCGTTGGTCTCATCGCGAGCTACATCCCTGCACGCCGCGCGGCGCATGTGGATCCGGCGCTGGCGTTCCGTCGGGAGAACTAGGTCCCGGGCTGTCGCTGGCAGTAAGAGTCGAGAGGACGATGCTCGGCTTTCAATCCCCAATCGCCGCCCTCTCATAGGTCAATCGTGCTCGCGAGGAGCGTCGTCAGCGCGCCGGAACTCCCACATTTGCGATCGTCTCACCCTTCACCAGTGACGGCACCGCGCGGATGAACAGCACGATGCCGGCCGCCGGCGCGCGGTACTCGGCGATCGTGCGGCCGAGGTGGTCGGTCACGTAGCCGATCTTCATCCCCTCGGCGGCGAACGTACCGCGATCGACGAGCGGAAAAAAGACGCCGCTCTGCTCGCTCGCGATGGTGAGCACCTTCTCGATCCACACCGGGTGCTCCACCGGATGCACCGGACGGTCGAGCATGCGCAGGTAACCCATCACGTTGAGCGTGCCGTCGACGAGCGCCGACACGTCGTCCGCATCGACGCGTCCCGCGCGGCCGGCCTCCGCGGTAATCGACGGCTTGCCGCGCGTCGATGCCGTGTTCTCGAGGTAGCGCGACGCCGCTGGATCCTTCGGACGGTCGGCCGAGATGATGATCATGTCGAGCCCGAAGGCGAGGAGCATCTCGCGCGATACGGAGTCCTGCGGCGCCTTGCCCGTCTTGGTCCAGTACGAGTACGGCCGCAGGTTCTCGTCGAGGTCGCCGCCGTGCAGGTCGATCAGGTGGTCGCTCTGCTCGACCACCTGCGTCGTGATCAGGTACGATGCGCGATCGGTCTGCGTGCCCTGCATGTTGCCAGGGTAGTAGCGATTCATGCTTTTGCTATCGACCGGATTCACGTGCGCGATCTTCCGCTCGAACGAGGGGACGTTCACGAGCGGCACCACGATCAGCGTTCCCGACAGCTCGGCCGGCTTCACGCGCGAGACGAGCTGCTGCACGGCGATGATCGACGCATACTCGGTCCCATGCGCGCCCGAGACGACCGCGAGCACCGGCCCCGGCTTGGCGCCGTTGATCACCGCCACCGCGATGTTGGTGCCGGAGTCGATGCCCGCCGGCACTTGGATGACGCCGGTTGCGACCTGGCCTCGTTTTGCCGTCGCCGTGCCGACGGTGACGACGGCGTGCGGATCGCTGCGCGGCGATTGCGCCGCGGCGGGGATTGCGGCGACGGTGGAGATCAGCAGCGCGAGTCGCAGGCGAAGGGACATGTCGTCGCTCGGGAGAAGGTGCAGCAAATGCTGCCTCGCGAGCCCAGCGTGTCAAGCAGCGAACCGACACCTGACGACTGACGACCGACGACTGACGACCGACGACTGACGACCGACGACTGCAGCCTGTAGTTTTTGGGATGCGCTTCGAGACCATAGCGGTTCATGGCGGGCAGGAGACCGATCCGGCGACGGGCGCCGTCGCGCAGCCGATCCATCTCTCGACGACGTTCGAGCGGTCGGAAGACGGCACGTACCGCGGCGGACACGTCTACGCGCGCACCAGCAATCCCAATCGCGACGCCCTCGAGCGGTGTCTCGCCGCGCTCGATGGCGGCGCCGGTGCCGCGGTCTTTTCGTCGGGCCAGGCGGCGACGATGACGCTCCTGCAGGCGCTGCGGCCCGGCGATCACGTGATCGCGCCGCTCGACGCCTACTTCGGCACGGCGAAGCTCCTCGCCGAGGTGCTCGGTGCGTGGGGTCTCACGCACACGCTCGTCGACCTCACCGATCCGGCCGCGGTCCGGCGGGCGATCACGCCGAGCACCAAGCTCGTGTGGATCGAGACGCCCTCGAATCCACTGCTGCGCGTGACTGACATCGCGGCGATCACGGAGATCGCGCACGCGCGCTCGATTCTCGTCGCCTGCGACAACACCTGGGCGACGCCCGTGCTCTCGCGTCCGATCGAGCTCGGCGTCGACTTCGTCATGCACGCGACCACGAAGTACCTCGCGGGGCACGGCGACGTGCTCGGCGGCGCCATCGTCGCGCGGGAGAACGGCGAGATGTTCGAGCGCATTCGCATGATCCAGACCTCGGGCGGCGCGGTGCCGTCGCCGTTCGAGTGCTGGCTCGTGATGCGCGGCGTGCGGTCGCTGCCGTACCGCGTCCGCGCGCAGTCGGCGAGCGCGCTACGCATCGCGACCGCGCTCGAGTCGAACCCGTCGGTCGCCGCGGTCCACTATCCGGGGCTCGCGTCGCACGCCGGCCACGCGATCGCCGCGCGGCAGATGTCGGCGTTCGGCGGAATGCTGTCGATTCAGGTTCGCGGAGGCGCCACGGAAGCCACCGGCGTCGCCGCCCGCTGTACGCTCTTCACCCGGGCCACCAGCCTCGGCGGCCCCGAGAGCTTGATCGAGCACCGCTTCTCGGTCGAGCCGCCGGGCACCGCCACACCGGAGAATCTGCTGCGCATCTCCATCGGACTCGAGCACCCGGATGACCTCATCGCCGACCTCGAGACGGCGCTCGAGGCTCGGTGACCATCGATCACCGATCACCGAGCTTCTTCTGCGCGCGACGGCGCAGGTCGACATCCGCATCGCTCTTCGCGATCGAGCCGAGCTTGTCGACCGCGGCCTGATCGCCGCGATCCGCGAGCAGTGCGATGAGCCGCTCGCGTACCGCGCGGTCGCCCACCGCGTCGTAGATCGCCGCGAGCTCCGCCGACGCCGCGCCCGCGTCGGCGAGCGAGCGCACGGCGCGGTCGCGGAGCCGCGAGTCTTCCTTCTCGTCGGCGACGATCGTGCGGAGCCACTTGGTCGCACCGGCGCTCTCGCCGTCGGCGACCGCGCGCAGCACGCGATCGCGCAGCGAAACCTCGCTGAGGCGCGAGTACAGCGATCGCAGGTACGTCGTCTCGCCCGCATCGCCGAGGATGCGAATGGCGCGGTCGCGTACGCTCTCCGGCTCGCTCGCGTTCTCGGCGATCGAGTGCAGCCATTGCATCGACGCCGCATCGCCCGACTCACCAGCGAGCTTGAGGATGCGCTCGCGCAGCGCCGGCGCCGTGACCTTGTCGTAGAGCTGGCGCAGTTCCCCGGGCCGGCCGATCTCCTCGCCGATCATGCGAATCGCCCGCTCGCGCAACGCCATCGGCTCGCGCTCGTCGAGCGCCAGCCGCTCGATCCGCTGCGCGATCGCCGCGCCGGCCGACTCCCCGAGCGTGCGGATCACACGCTCCTTGAGCGACTGGTCGCCGAGCTTCGCATACAGCGACCGCAGCCACGCGTCGTTCTCCGGCGTGTGTCGCAGCTCGCGGATCGCGCGCTCGCGGATCGACCGCGCGTCGCCGTCGTCCGTCGCGATCGCCCGCACCGTCTGGTCGACCTGCTTGTCGTCGTCGCGCTCGCCGGAGACGGCGAGCCAGTGCAACGCCCGCTCGCGCACCGCGGTGAGCACCTCGCGCTCGCGCGCGATCGCCGTGAGCTTGGGCTCGAGAC
>JBDUCS010000207.1:0-7318 GCA_040003335.1 Gemmatimonadaceae bacterium
GGCTCATTCGGTGGGTGCGCGACGTCTGGTCGGGTTGTCAGAGGGAAGGAGCGCGAGAGGGAGTGACCAGCGCCTGCGCGGCAACGGCGTTTCCGACATACACTCATTTCTCGCACTGCGACGCCGATGATATTTGCTACGCTTCCCAAGCCCGCACATCTTCCGACGCGCGCGCTCGCAACGCAGGAATGCGGGTTATCCGTGGGTATTCGGCGGGTGTCCCTCCGATCAGTTGCACGTGCCGAGTGCCGCGCGTACTCCACACACGAAGCGAGTGACTTAATGACAGACCCGAATAGCCCGATCGCGGACGACGCGTCTCGGCGTTTCCTCGACGCCTTCGCGGAGGTCCACCCTGCGAACTACGATGCGATCGTGCGGGCCGCGGCCGCTGACCCGGAATACCAAGACGCGAGCAGATTGGTGATGAGTCTCTCGGCGGACAGCCCCGACGCGACCCACGCGTGCGAGTCCTTCCCCGCCAACATCGCACGCGTGACGACGGCGGCACGCGAGCGGATGGACCCGGCCGATGCGAGCGACACGGCACGCATCGAGGCGATAGCGCTGGGAGCGATGCTCGCGCTCTTACTTCGGCGCGCCGTGTACAACGGCGCGCCACCGCGCGCGTTCGACGTCGCCTATCGGCCGTTCGCCGGGGTCATCCCCTTTAACACGGTCGTCCTTCCAGGCGACGCATCGGCGGCCCCACCACCAATGGAATGAACGGTCGGTTTTGTTGCGTGTGAAGAACGTCTTTCTCATCGACATCGAGGCGCATGATGGCTGAAATCCCCCGAACTGTGCGTGCCGCGGTGCGTCAGCACACGGACGCGCTCCTTTCCTACCCCAACGTCATCGGCGTCGGCGTTGCCCGGAAAGCGCGGAAGGGACGCATGGGCGACGAGTACGCCGTCGTCGCGTACGTGTCCCGCAAGCTCCCGCTCGAATTTCTCCATCCGCACGAGCGCATTCCTCGAGAGCTCCATGTCGACGACGACTCCGTCCTGTCCGATGTGGTGGAGATCGCCGAGCCACGCCTGCTCGCGGTGGACACCGCGCAGTACCGCCCGCTGAAGGGCGGATCACAAATCCAGACGACCTCTGGTACGGGAACCTTGGGAGCGATCCTGTTCGACAGCTTGGATCATCAGCCCGTGCTGTTGAGCAACAACCACGTGCTCACCACCCCCGGCTCGCCAAACCTTCTGCCGTCGGACACCCGAGTCGCGCAGCCGGCGGGTGGTCCAGTGATAGGCAACACCAAGCGGATCGTCCCGATGTTCCGCGCTCCGTTGGGAGAGACCGGCTACAACTTCGCGGCGCGAGTCGATGCGGGGATCGTCGCTCCGCTGTCGACGGTGGCGCTCGACTTCAGCGTCGCCGACCTCGGCCGGCACCCCTATGTCGTGTTGCCGCCGTTCGAGGGTCTCGCGGTCGAGCACCGCGGCTTTCGCACGCAGCTCCGCAGCGGCACCGTCGAAGCCGTCGATCTCACCATCGTGTCCAAGGCGTCCAACGGCGACCGGCACCGGATCGGCGGTCCGGGGAGCGGCTTCAGCATCCGCGCTCCGGAGCGACTGATCGGTGCATGGCCCGGCGACTCCGGCTCTCTCGTGGTCGACGCGACACGAGGCGCATCGCGTGGACTCGTCTTCTCAGGAGACGGGCTGTCGGGCGGCTTGACCTTCGCCTGCGAGCTCGGCGCCGTGATGGCCGAGCTCCAGCTCGAGACCGCCTGCGCGGGCGAGCTCAATGCGTTCCTGCGGCGCGCGATCTTTCGTCGCCTGACAGTGGCGTGGGCCGCCGCCGAAGAGCGACACGGGGGCGTCGGTGGACACACCAACGCACTCGTCGAGGAGATGGTCGACAAGACCGCCCGCTTTCGTCACCAGCATTTGCCGGACGAGCGGAATGGTCGGGTCTCCGGCGCGCTCGGCACCCTGCTGTACCGGTCGGCGGCCGACTTGGCGGAGGCGCTACACCGCGATGAAGACTTCGCCGGACTCTTGGACCGCGCATTCGGGGATTGGCTCGTGCTCCCGACCGTGTACGACATGCTCGAGTACCGCATACCCGAACACTTCGGCCCGATGGCGATCACCGCGTTCCGGCGGCTCGGCGAAAGATGCGAGCTACCGGAGGAGATGGGCGCGCTCGAGGGAGCGCTCTCCCGGTGCGCCGGTCTCACCATGCGCGAGCTGCTCGAGCACAGCACGGCCGCCGGCTCCGCCGCAGTTTGATTCGTGTCGCACCGCTAGCGATCGCTCACTCGGCCCGTGCTTTCTCGCGGGCCGAGTTTGTGAACGGGTGCTCGAAGCTCAGGTAGAAGAGGACACTTCGCTCACCAGCGCTGGGCCCTGCGCCGAGCGGCACGGCGATGCCCGGCACGATCTGTAGACCGGACGAAAAGTTGTACGCCCAGCGAACGCCGGGAGAGACGGTGAAGTTATTCGAGCGCGCGGTTTGTCCCGGCGCCGCGACATCCTCACTGGGTTGGTAGATCGTTTCGATGAACAGGTTGAACGCCGGCCTCGCGAGCCACACCACGCTGCCGCCGAACGTCCACGTGTTCGTCGTCGCGCGATCGCCATCGACGTTGCGCGCGCGCGGCGTTCGCGTGAGCCCGGCGTTGCCGTGCACGACCCAGCGATCGGACAACACGACGCTGGCCGGCAGCCACACTTCGTATCCCGTCGCGCCGGCGCCTCGCGCGCGCCGGTAGTCGCCCGTTGGGAGCACCACTGTCGCACGAGGCGAGACCGCGAATCGCGCGTCGGCGTCGCCGATCAACTGGTACCGGTAGTTGAGGCGGATGTCACCCACGCCCACGCCCGTCGCGGCGTCCGGGCGCACGATCGGCACGCCGTAGCTCAACTGGTGCGTGATGCCACCGACGGGCCACTCCTGCGTGAACTGAAAGGTGTACGCCTTTGCGCGCAGATCGCGTTGAAACTGCGAGATGTGCTGGACGACTCCCGCGTCCTGGTTATAGGCCTCCTCGAGCAAGAAGAGGTTGTCTTGAATTCCGGGCGGCGCGGCCACGTGCGCCGGGGCCGCGGCGGAGCGACGCGCGCTGTCGCGAGCGGTCGGCGCCTGCGCGTCGGCAGGGCGAGTGGCGAGCATGGGAAGGCCGCCCACGATCACTGCGCACCCGGTGAGCAGTACGCGCCAAGCCCGCGCGATTCGAATGCGACGAAGCGACATGGAGACCGGTCTGAGGTGGCTGCTTGCCTTCGAATTGAGGCGCCGCGAACATACGGCTGATCGCTGCCGACGGCCACGCTACGCCAACTGCTTGTAGCTCCGAGGTCTCTTCATGCGCCAGCTTCAGCCTGGAAGCGTTCTCGATGTTCGGGCCATCGCGGGACTGCACGTCATCACGCTCGCCTGGGACTTCGCGACAGGGCAGGACGCGGCGCGCGAAGGGTTGTTGGGCTTCGCCGTCGAACGCTCGGAGCTCGATGCGCACGGCGCCGTCGTGGAGCGCTACTTTCTGCGCGGCATCAAGCGCTTCAAACTCAAGGACGAAGGCGTGCCCGCCGGCACGCCGATGCCGACGTCGGAGCATCCGATCCAGTCGTTTCAGTGGGGCGACTACACACCCACGCCCGACACGACGTACCGCTACCGGATTATTCCGGCGTACGGAAAACCAAAGTTCATCGTCCTCGACAACGCCTCGTCGACCACCGTCGAGATCATGACGGAGTCGGAGCAGGGGAGCGCCGGCGCGAACGGTGTCGCAAGCCATGACATCTTCTTCAATCGCGGCGTGGCCGGTTCCCAGGCGTATGCCCGCAAGTTCGGGAAAACCAAACCGGACGAGACGAAGCCGCAATCGGCGCAGATGAAATGGCTATCACGCGGTTTGTTCGAAGCGTTGCTCGGATTCATCAAGCGAGCGAGCGGCCCAGATGCGCATGAATACAAGCTGCGAGCCATGCTGTACGAGTTTCGGTATCTCCCCGTTGGCAAGGCGTTCGGCAAGGCGCGTCAGGCGGGGGCGAACGTCGCCATTCGGTACGAGGCCCAGAGCTATGGTGCCGAGAACGAGGCGATGATCGCCGCCGCCGGCATCAAGAGCATCTGCAAGCCACAGAAATCACGCGCCGGCATTCGCCACAACAAGTTCGTCGTCCTGATCAAGAACGACACTCCGGTGGCCGTGTGGACCGGATCCACCAACATCTCGGCGGGCGGAATCTTCGGCCACTCCAACGTCGGGCACATCGTCTGGGACGAAGGCATCGCGACGCGATACCTGGAATACTGGGACCGGCTCGCCGCCGCGGATGTGACGCGCGGCCCACTCGTCGGTGCGAACCTGCAGCTCGAACCGACGCCCGGCGTCGGTTCGGCGCCGCCGGCCGATCGCATGCTCACCCTGTTCTGTCCCCGCGACGGGCAGCACGCGCTCGCGACGTTGAACTGGTACGCCGGCTTGATGGCCAGCGCAACGCGGATCATGTGCATGACCTTCGCCTTCAACCTCGACGTCGTGTTCCGCGATGTGCTGCTCCGGCAGAGCGACACGCTGCAGTACGCCGTGTTCGACAAGAATTTGGCACCGGATCTGGATGCGCAGATCAGTCAAATCCAGAACACCGTGATTGCCGCCGGCGCGAAGCTCTCCACGGGCGACATGGAAAACTTTCTCGGTGAAGAGCTCACCGGCTTCAACAAGAATCAGTACATCCACGACAAATTCATGCTCGTCGATCCGCTGAGCAACGACCCGGTCGTCGTCACGGGCACCGCCAACTTCAGCGGCCCATCACAGTACGCGAACGACGAGAACATGTTGGTGATACGCCGCAATACACGCGTGGCGGACGTCTACTTTGGCGAGTTCATGCGCATATTCGACCATCTCTATTCGCGCTACATCATCAACAAGCTGAAGAATGCCGGCACCAACGATCCGAATGCCGGCTTCCTTAAGGATGTGGCGACGGAATGGGTGCCCCAGAATTTTCGGCCGGGTCGAAAGCAGCTTCGACGCGAATACTTCATGGGGAAATGACGGATCCCATGGTGCTTCATCGGCGCATGGCGACGGCGTCGCGATCGGTTGCACAATCCCCTGTGCGCACCGGCGCGGTGATGCTAGCTTTTGTGTCGGGCGCTCGTCATCCCAAAGGAGCCTGAGCATGTACGTGAAACCGGTGGTTCAGAGGCTGGGTACGCTTCGCGAGATCACGCGGTCGCTGACGCCGCAGGGCACGTCGGACAGCAGCTTGCAGACGAATCCCGCGCTGCTCGCGTCGAATCGGTAGCACCGTACGACCGCGCGCCTCCGCGGCGCGTGCCCGGAGTAATGAAGAGGAGCCCGTCAACGACGGGCTCCTCTTGATTTCTCCGTGCTCTTGGCGGCTGCTCCCGGCCGCGCCATGCGCCCGGCACTCCCATCCGGGATCAGCTCGATGATGGATGCCGTGCGCTTGCCGCGAGCTGCGCCGCGACGGTCGCCAGAAATTCTTGGTAGTGCATTGGCTTGGCGATGTAGCCGTCGCAGCCGGCGGCGCGGATGCGCTCCTCGTCGCCCTTCATCGCGAGGGCGGTGAGGGCGATCACCGGGATGCCGCGCGTCGCGTCGTCGCCCTTGAGCAACACCGTCGCCTCGAGACCGTCCATGCCGGGGAGGTGGATGTCCATCAGGATCAGATCCGGCTGCTCGACGCGGGCGAGCGTGAGCCCCGCCTCGGCGTCGGTCGCCGTGAGCACGGCGTATCCCGCGGACTGCAGCAGGAAGACGCCGAGCGTCATGTTGGCGGGATTGTCCTCGATGATCAGGACTTTTATCACCTCACGCCACCACCACGCGGCCGGCTGTTGCGCGCCGGACTTCGGCCGTGAAGCGGTCATCGTCGAACTCGGCCTTCGCGATGATCGTCGTCACATAGCCCTTCAGCCTCGCGCGGTCCTCTTCGGTGATCTGCTTCGCCGTGACCACGAGGATCGGAATGCGAGCTGTGTCGCTCCGCTGTTGGAGCGCCTCCACGACGTCGAAGCCGCTCACGTCCGGCATCATCAGGTCGAGCACGATCACATCGGGGAGCTCGCGCCGCGCCACGGCGATGGCGTCTTGGCCGCCGAGCGCGCGCAGGATGCCGAGTCCGAGGCCGGCGATGTGGAGCGCGATCAACTCGATCGCCTTTGGGTCGTCGTCGACGACGAGCGCGCGCAGCGGCCGACCGCCCGCCAGCGGCAGGAGACCGAGGTTGACGAGCGACTCGTACAGTTCCTGGCGCGAGACCGGCTTCTGCATCACGGCCGCCGCGCCTAACGAGAAACCCTTCACCGCATCGGCGACGATCGAGACGATGACGACGGGAATGCGCCGCAAGTCCGGGACTTGCTTGATGCGGCTGAGAAATTCCCAGCCGTCCATCCCCGGCAGCATGATGTCCAGCGTGATCAGCGACAGTGGCTGCTGCACGGCGAGCGCGAGCGCGCTTTCGGCGGTTGCCGCATGCAGCACCGCGAAGCCCTCGGCTTCGAGCTGCACGCGGATCAACTGGGCTGACTTGAGATCGTCCTCCACCACCAGGGCGGTGCGCCGGCCGGCGACCGTTTCGCCGCTTTCAATCGCCGAGATCTCGGCGGGCGCGGTCGCGACGTCCTCCGAGGCGCGCAGCGGCAGCCAGACGGTGAAGCACGACCCTTCGTCTACCGCGCTCTCGACCGATACCACACCGCCGTGCAGCTCGGCGAGGAGCTTGACCATCGCGAGGCCGAGCCCCGTTCCCTCGAACTTTCGCGCCAGGCTGCTGTCGATCTGGCTGAACGGCTTGAACAAGTGCTGCAGCGCGTCGGCCGCGATGCCGATGCCCGTGTCGGTGACGCTGATCTCGAGGAACTCCTCGAACGTGCTCTCTTCCAACGGAAAGCCGCGGCTCGGCCGATCCCCGCTCGGCTTGCCGACATCGGCGCGCGCGGCACGCCTGACGCGCAGCGTGACCTGTCCCCGATCGACGGTAAACTTGACGGCGTTCGAGAGCAGGTTGTACACGATCTGCTTCACCTTGCGCGCGTCCGCCTGGATCGAGTCGACATCCCCGGCGATCTCCATATTCAAGGTGATGTGCCGGACCGCGGCCTTCTCGCGCACGATCAGCAAGCTGTTCGCGAGGAGCGCCGCCACCTGAACCGACTCGAGGTCGAGGAGCATCTTGCCCGCTTCGACTTTGGACAGGTCGAGGATGTCGTTGATCAGCGAGAGGAGATGCATCCCCGCGCCGAAGATGTTGCCCACGAACTGGCGCTGCTGCTCTGGCATGTCGCCGACGACGCCATCGCGCAGCAGCTCGGAGAA
>JBDUCS010000208.1:0-7315 GCA_040003335.1 Gemmatimonadaceae bacterium
CCCTGTTTCTCGCCCTGTTTCTCGCCCTGTTTCTCGCCCTGTTTCTCGCCCTGTTTCTCGCCCTGTTGCTGCTTGTTCTCCGCCGCCTTTTGCGCGGCGCGCTGCATCGCTTCGCTCGACTTCTGCGCGTTCTGCTGAGCCGGCTTGAGCTTCTGGGGTCCCGCCTCGGCCTTTTCCTTCTCGAGACGCTGGCCGAGCTTCTGGACCTGTTGCGACAGGTCGCGCGACCGGTCGGCGAGGTCCTTCGCCTGCTTCGCGGCGTTCTGCTCGCCCTTCTCCTGCGCCGCGGCGTTCTCGCGCTCCTTCTTGGCGATCTCCTTCGCTTCGTCCTTCAACGTCTGCATCGCGCCTTCCATCGCGGCGCGCTTCAACATCTCGGCGCTCTTCTCCAACTGCTCCTTCAATCGCTTCTGTTGCTCGGCGAGATTTTCCAGCGCTTTCTTGACGTCCTCGGCCGACAACTTCTGCGTCGCCTTCATTACGTCGTCGAGCTGTTGCTGCATCTCTGGCGTCAGCGCTTCCTTGAGCAGCTGCTGCGCCTCGCGCAGCTGCTTTTCGAGCGACGAGTCGAGCGCGCCCGCGGCTTTGAGCGCTTTCTCCAGATCCGCCGCGTTCTTCTGAATCTGGCGAATTTGCTCCTGCAGCTTCTCCTGCTCCTTCGCCATTGCGCGCGCCTGCTCGGCCGACTGGAACGACATCGGCTTTTCGGTCGCGCCGGATTTCGCGTCGCTGCTCTTGGCCGGCGTGGGGCGCGACTTCGCCGCGTCGCTCGTCTTCTGCTGCAGCTGCTTCTCCTGCTTGGCGGCGTCGAGCGCGCGCGCCGCGGCGGAATCGCCGAGCGTGCGCGCGTTCTCGCGTTGCTCCGTCATCGACGGCACGCGCAGAATCAGCTCGCGACTCTGCGCCGTCTGGCGCCACGGTGAATCGTCCGTCGCGACCGCGACGACGTGCAGCTCATCACCTGGCTGCAGTCCGCGCGGCGCGAGATCGAGCTGCAGCGTTCCCTGCCACGTCCCGGCGTTGGGCGTGGCGAACGCCTGCGACACGGCCGGCGCCGCCTGGCCGTCGCTCGACCGGCGCCACGTCTTGAGCGCGATCGACGCAAGCAGATGATCATCCGTCGCCGCGGCGCGCACATCGATGCGGGCATCGGCGAGCACCACAGTGTCGTGCGCCGGCGCGACGAGGTCGATGCCCGGCGCCGAGTCGAGCATCACGTCGAGGTCGAGCGGCTGCGGCACGTCGGCAATGGCGCCCTGCGCGCCGAAGGCGCGCCACGCATAGCGCCCGCTTCGCTCGGCGGAAAAGTGGCCAGCAAACGCGTGTCCATCAGGCGCCAGGGCCAGCGTGTCGGCGTCATGCACGAGCGCGACGGATGTCAGCGGCGTCGACGCGCGTCCGCGAATGGCGAGCATCGTACCGCGCGGCACGCGCACGGGCTCGCCCGTCGGCACCGTCTCCGGCGCGCGGTTGAGGTAAGCGGGAAAGGTCGCGCGCATGGCGACGTCGCCGAGGAATGGCCGGTCGGTCACGCGCACGAGCACCGTGTCGCTGTGCGAGCGTCCGTCGGCGACGACGAGCGAGACGTCGGCATCCACAGGACCGAGCGAGGCGACCGCGGTTCCCCGGTCGACGTCGAGCGTCGACGCGAGCCAGGCCGCGCCGGTCGCACGCGTGCGGAGGGTGACGTGGCGCCGCTCCGGCGCGGAGATCGTCAATGACAGCCGCTCGCCGCGCAGCACGTACGCCGGCGCGTTGACGATCGCCAGCGGCGGGAGAATTGATCCGGTCCACGCGCCGACGGGATGGCGCAGCGCGCGCCACCCATCCGGCGCCTTGGCACGAGCGGCGCCCAGCGACACCAGCGCGATCACTGCCGCCGTGCCGGCGATCGCGCCACGCTGCCACATGCCACGGTGCAGTCGTGGCGCGAGCACGGCCCCTTGCCTGCCGAGCATCGCCGCCAGGCGATCGGCGGCGGCGCGTCCGAGTGATCCCGTATGCGCGACCTCGAGCGCGCCGCGCAGCGAGCCGGCGCGCAGCGCGCGCTCGGTCTCGATCGCTGTCGCCACGGAGTGGTCCGACGCCGAGCGGTGCACCGCGCGCCGCGTCCACCACGCGGCGGCGCCGGCGAGCGCTACTGCCACGATCCAGGCCAGCATCGGCAGCGACGGACGCGAGATCCATCGCGCGTCGCCGAGCGCGATCGTGAAAATGCCTGCCAGCGCCGCGACGATCGCCAGCGCCACGCCGGCGCCACGGGCGATGATCGCGAGTCCGAGCCGCGCGCGCTCGCGCGCGACGAGTTGCGTGACGGTCATGAGAGCCTGAGGAGTGCGGTCACGACGCCGGCCGGCTCGTCACCGCGTAAACGAACAGGTTCACGCCCATACGCAGCGCCGCTTCGTGCAGCGCCGGCGAGTCGTGATAGACCTCGAGATCCTCCCAACCGTTCCCGAGATCGCTCTGGTACGTGTAGTACACGGCGAGCCGGTCGCCGATGAAAATCCCAAATCCCTGCGCCGGCTTGCCGTCGTGCTCGTGAACCTTCGGCACGCCCTTCGGGAAGTCGTAGACCACATGATAAATCGGATGCGTCAGCGGCACCTCGACGAGCTTGCGGTCAGGGAAGACGCGGGCGATCTCGCGGCGAAAGCTCTCGTCGAGGCCGTAGTTGTCGTCGGCGTGGAGGAATCCGCCGCGCATCAGATACTGGCGCAGTCGCGCGACCTCGTCGTCGCCCAGCTTGAAGTTCCCGTGCCCCGTCATGTGCAGGTACGGATAGTCCCACAGCGCGTCGTCAGTCAGTCGCACTTTCGCCTCGCGCCGCTCGACCTTGAGCGACGTTCGCGTGGCGATTGCTTCGAGCAAGTTCGGCAGGCTCGAGGGATTCGCATACCAGTCGCCGCCGCCGTCGTACTGCAACCGCGCGATCGTGAGGTGCGGCGTGACCGCGGGCGACGCGGACGCGGGCGCGACCAGCGGCAGGACGAACAGCGCGGCCAGCACGTACGGGCGAGCGATCATGGAGCTCCGGTCGGTGACGTGCTGCTCTCGTGCGCGAGCCGGTAGGCGAGGTTGCGCGGCGCGCGATGCTGCTCGGTGAGGAGACGCGCGACGTCGCGTTGCGAAAGGCCACCGTCGCGCAGCGCGCGCGCTCTCTCGCGCAACGCGTCCTCGTCCACCACCTCTGGCGCCGCTCCCTCGAGCACGATCACGACTTCCCCCCTCGGCGCCGCATTCTCATAGTACCGCGCGAGCTCGGCAACCGTTCCGCGCTTCAGCTCCTCGAACTGCTTCGTCAGCTCGCGAGCGACCACCGCACGCCGGTCTCCAGCACCCAACGCGGCAAGCGCCTGCAGTGTTGAGACGACGCGATTGGGCGATTCATACACAACTGACGTGTGCATTGCCGCCGCGAGCGCCTCGAGCGACTCCGACCGCTCGCGCCCTTTCCGGTCGAGGAAGCCGTAGAACGTGAAGCGCGTAGCGTCGAGACCCGAGGCGACGAGCGCCGCGAGCAGCGCGGAAGCGCCGGGCACCGGCACTACGCGTACGCCGGCGGCGATCGCCGCGGCGACGAGCCGCGCTCCCGGGTCGGAAAGGAGTGGCGTCCCGGCGTCGGAGATCAGCGCTAACGACTCACCGCGCTCGAGTCGGGCGACCAGCCCCGGCGTCGTGCTCGCTTCATTGTGCTCGTGGTACGCCTGCAGCGGCGTGGCGATGTCGTATCGATCGAGGAGGTGCCGCGAGTGCCGGGTATCCTCGGCGAGCACCGTCGCCACCGATCGCAACGTCTCCACCGCCCGCGCCGAAAGGTCGTCGAGATTGCCGATCGGCGTGCTGACGACGAACAGCGCGGTGACCGGTGCTTGGTGTTCGGTGTTCGGGCTCGCTGGCATCTCTCTATTTACTTCCCGTGTGGCGCTCGTGCTACGGCGCGCTCGGTGAGCAGCGCGCAAGAATCGACGATGCGCGAAGCTCCCGGCGCGCACGCCGGGAGCTTCGAGAACAAACGTCGTGAGCGAACGGCTGTCAGTGATCCTGTCGTGCGGTAGCCAAGCCACCGACCACCGATCACCGACACCGATCACCGCTCAGTTCGCATGTTCCTTGAACTTCGATTCGAGCTTCGACTTCGGCACTGCACCAATGACCTGGTCGACGAGCTTGCCGTCCTTGAAAAAGAGCACCGTCGGAATGGAGCGGACGCCGAAGCGCATCGCCGTCTGCTGGTTCGCGTCGACGTCGAGCTTCGCGACCTTGGCCTTCCCCGAGTATTCCGTTGCCAGTTGATCGAGAATCGGAGCGATCATGCGGCACGGTCCGCACCACGACGCCCAGAAGTCCACCACCGCGAGCCCCTCGTGCTTCTCAATCTCCAGCTCAAAGCTCCCGTCCGTGACCGCCAATGCGTTCGACATCCCACCCTCGATTATTAAGTTGTACGCTCACTCACTCGAAGCGAGTCTCATGCCATCTGTGCCGTCGCCGACCGCCCGTGGCACGCGCGTCGCCCACATCGGCATCGCCGTCCGCGCGCTCGACGAGATCCTGCCGCTCTACCGCGACGTCCTCGGGCTCACCGAAGTCCCGCTCGACGATGCCGACGGCGCGCGAATAGCCGGGCTCGCCGCCGGTGAATCGCTCGTCGAGCTCCTGGAGAGCCAAACCGACGCCTCGCCAATCGCGAGCTTCGTCGCCAAGCGCGGACCCGGTATCCACCACATCTGCTTCGTCGTTGACGATCTCGATGCGTCGCTCGCGCGCTGCCGGGCTGCCGGCGTGCGCTTGATCGACGACACGCCCCGCATCGGCGCCGAAGGCAAACGGATCGCGTTTCTGCATCCGAGCGCAACGGGCGGCGTGCTGATCGAGCTCACCGAAGATTAATGCGCGGCGCACGCGCCGCGTTCCGGGTGGCGCGATCGGCTACGGCTTGGGTTGCTGCGACTGCTTGCAGAGATCGGTCAGCGGCCGCAGATCGGCTTCCATGATGAACCAGCGCGAGGCCGGACCCTGGACCGCCGTGATCTTCGTCTGACGTACGATCTTGCGGTTCGTCAGGGTCACGTCGAAAATCTGCCCGGACTGCATTGGCTGGCTGGCATCGATCGCGAAAGATTCGTGGGCCAGGTAGCACTGCATCACGTACTCGCGTTTTTCGAGGGTGGCGCGCTCCATCTGGTCGCGCGCCGGCCCCTTCTCGGTGCCCCAGACCATCGCCATCGACTGAAAATCCTGCGCCTTCACGGCGCCGAGAAACCGCTCCACAGCGTTGCGCGCCGTTGGCGCACCGGGCGTATTTGGCGCTTCGGCCGGCATCGCCGTCGTGCCGGTGCTCGTGCTCGTCACCACGCCCTGGCTGGCGCAGGCGGCGAGCGCGGCGACGAGCGCGGCGGCGGCGAACGACATCGGCGAGCGAATGGACCTGGACGGTGTCACGACGGACTCCTTCGTGTAAACTTGGGGCTGGACAAGATTTCGCGGGCGAACCAACGGACGGCGACACATGCGATCAAGCAAGCCTCATCTGACGCACCAACGATTGTACATCAACGTGGACCACGTCGCGACAATTCGGCAGGCGCGCCGGACCGACGAGCCGGATCCCATCGCCGCCGCGCTCCTCTGCGAGCAGGCCGGCGCCGACGGCATCACCGCGCACCTGCGGGAAGACCGGCGCCACATCCAAGATGACGACGTCGCCCGCCTCATGGCCACGGTGCGCTCCGTTTTTAATCTGGAGATGGCGCTCACGCCGGAGATGGTCGAGCTCGCGGCAAAGCTGCGGCCGCACCAGGTGACGCTCGTCCCCGAGCGGCGAGAGGAGGTAACGACGGAAGGCGGCCTCGACCTCACGCGTCTGCCACCGGCCGCCGCCGACTCGCTCGCGCGCCTCAAGCGCGCCGGCGTGCGCACCAGCCTCTTCATCGGTCCCGACCTCGAGATGGTCCGGCGCGCGCGCGATCTCGACGCCGATGCGATCGAGCTGCATACCGGCCAGTACGCGAACGAGCCTGCCGTCGCGGCCCACCTCGCGGCGCTCGCCGACGCGGCGCGCCTCGCCGCCTCGCTCGGCCTCGCCGTGCACGCCGGTCACGGCTTGACCGTCCGCAACGTCGGCGGTGTCGCGGCGATTCCCGCGATCGAGGAGCTGAACATTGGCCACTCGATCGTGAGCCGCTCCGTCTTCGTCGGTCTCGAGATCGCCGTCCGCGAGATGCGCGCGGCGATGGATGACGCCCGGTGACCTATCGAGGGCGTCGGGCGTCGGGCGACGGGCGTCGGCCACCACCCGAAATCCGCCACCGTCGTGCCGGTGTTACCCGACGCCGCCCGCCGGCGCCCATAGATTGACCCGTTCGCCACCCGGAGCTCCGGCATGTCGTCACCAGTAGGGGTTGTCGACTTCTTCGTTGTCGAAGGCACGGAGTACATCGAGCGTCTCGACCTCCTCATCTCGAGCGCCACCTCCACGGGGCCGGAGTCCAAGCCGTTCCTGCAGTACGCGCGCTCGCTGCGCGGCAGTGCCACGATGGCCAAGCAGTACAGCATCGCGCGCGTCGGCGCGGCGCTCGAGCAGGTCGGACGCGCGCTCCGCGACGGCAAGCTGCGCTGGGACCCGGCGGTCAACGCCGTGATCATCTCGTCGATCGAGAATCTCAAGATCCTGATGCGCAACGTGCGCAGCCTCACGCCGGACGATGAGGAGCGCGTCCAGGCGCGGCTCGCCGAGTTGGAGCGGCTCACGCCGTCGGGTCCGCGCGCGCCGCTTACGCCGACCGCGTCCACCAACAGCACGTTTCTCGTCACCGGCATGGCGGACCTCGCCGACGCGCTCGATGCGCTCGTTGCCGCGCCGGACGACGCCGAGGCGCTTGCCATTGTCCTCGAGCAATCGCGCGCGTTGCGCGGTGTGGCGCTCGTGCGCGACCTGGCGCCGCTCACCGATGTCGTCGACGCGATCGAGCATCTGGCGCGGACGACCACGCTCGGCGCGCCCGTCGGGACGCGGCAGCTCAGCCTCTTCTCCGCCTCGGCCGGCGTACTCCGGCGGGCGTCGGGCGAGCTGGCGGCGGGGCGGCGTCCCGACGTCGGCTCACCCGAGGCAAAGCGATTTGCCGGCGCGCTTGCCATGGTCGGCACGCCGTCGGCCGTCGCGCCGGTGGTGCGCGAACGCGTCGTGGCGATCTCGGAATTGTTCTACGACGACGGCGGCCAGCACGTCGTGCACACCGCGCCCGCGCCGCCGACGACACCCGTCGAGCGATTCCGCCTCAGCATCATAACCGAAGGCCAACCATCCCTTTTT
>JBDUCS010000209.1:0-7301 GCA_040003335.1 Gemmatimonadaceae bacterium
GCACCTGGTCTGCGCGGCCGTCCCGGTTGTTGTCAGTCCATCGCTGCAGGATGGTGCCGCGCGCGTCGTACCAGGTCACCTCCTCGGGCCGCCCATCGCGGTCGGCGTCGGTGTAGCGCGGTCGCACCTCCCCCCCGCCCAGCCACTCGCGCACCCCCGCGACGGCGAGCCGGTCACCGCGCCCGAAGATCACTCCCCAGACCGTCTCGGGAAGCGTCGCCGGATAGCGCCGGTCGCCCGGGTACCGGCCGTTGGGGCCGCGGCTGCCGTCGCTGTGCACGTCGTCGCACCGGCCGTCGTGGTCGACGTCCACGCAGCCCCGGTCGTCCCGGTCTCGGCCATCGCGATCCCGGTCGCTCCGGTCGGACCCGCACTCGCCCTTCGCGCGGTCTTTCTTGTCGCACTTGCGGTCGCGGTCCCGATCCCTGTCGCTCCGGTCGTCCCGGCCGCCCCGGTCATCGCGGTCGTAGCGCCCGTCCCGCTCTTCGCGCCCCTCGCCGCCGCCGTCGACCGCACGACCGCCGCCGCGGGCCGCCTCGCGCCGTGCCGCGTCGCAGCCCGTCGGCGGCGGCTGCTGCCCGGGCGGGCGGCCGTCGTACCACACCCGGCACTCGCCCGGCGGCGGCAGGTGACCGGGGGGGACAGAGCCGCGCCCGCCGCTCCCGCGGCCCTGGGCCCCGGCCGCCCCCGCCGTTATCGTCACGGAGGCCACCCCCGCCACCGCCCACCGCGCTATTGTCAGTCCGTCCATCGTGCCTCCTCGCGCCCGGGGCGCGGCATGGGTCTGCGTCCCATGAACGCACTTGCCGCGCCGCGGCCCAGGCCGCCGCGCATACTGTGTAACACCCTCTGGCGAAACCGGTTACGTGCTGCCAAAGCCGCGTGCGGCACGCTGCGTGTCACTCCACGGGGACGGTAGCTGTTCCGACAGCGGACCACGCGAGATGCCGGTCGCCGCCTCACCCCGAAGCCCGTTGTCTGGACCTAGAGCGCCGACGATATCCTCGCCGCCGTTCGGCGCTTCTGTCGGCGACTGCGGCTTCAGACCACTAGCGCCGCGTGGTCAGACGGCGTCGGAGAGCGACGTGAAGCTGAAGTCTTTCACCCTGAGCGCGGGCATCACCTGCCCGACCGCCGTCCGCTCGGCGCGCCCGATCTCTTCGATCTTGTTGAGCATGAAGAGCGGGCTCTCGTTCCAGCGAAAGTTCTTCAACGCTTTGGTGATCTTTCCCTTCTCGATCAGGAACGTACCGTCGCGTGTGAGACCCGTGAGGAGCACCGTGCGCTGATCGAGAAAGCGGATGTAGAAGAAGTGCGTGACGAGAATGCCGCGCTCCGTGCCGGCGATCAGCTCCTCGGTCGACCTGGTGCCGCCGACCATCTTGAGCCCGCCCGGCAGTCCGCCGCCGAATCCGCCACCCCCGCCGCCACCACCGCCCATGCCCGTCGGCTGCATGCCCTTCTTCGCCGCCCAGAAGCGCGAGTAGGACAGGTTCTTGAGCACGCCGTTCTCGATCCACACTTGGCGGCCGATTGCAAGCCCCTCGCCGTCGAACGGTTGCGCGAGTAGGTCCGCGTCGGTGGGGTCAGACAGGATGGTCACGCGCTCGTCGGCGATCTTCTCGCCGACCTTCGTCCCGCCGCCCTTCTTCGAGAACGGGCTTCGTCCCTCGTCCGCCGAGCGCGCGTTGAATGATCCGCCCAACAGCGGAATGAGATCGGCGACCGCCTGCGGCTCGAGCACCACCGTGTACTGGCCTGGCTCGATCGCCTGCGGATTGCGCGACGCGACCGCCTTCTGCGCGGCAACGGCGCCGAGCGCGGCGGGGTCGATCTTCTGCCAATCGCGCGCGCCGGCCGAGGTCCAGCCGGAGCCCGTGCCGTCCGGCGTGCGCACCGTCGTCGAGAGGTTCACACCCGTCGAGCGATGATAGGCGAAGAGTCCCGCGCTGTTGGCGATCGCCGTCGATCCGGCGTTCGCGTCGAGAAATCCGGCGACGAACGCATCGCCCGCCGCCTTTCCGCCTTCGCGCGCGCGCGCGATCACCCGGCCCGCGGCGGCCGCGCGCGTCTCCGGCCCGAGCTCGGCCGTGCGCTCGATGAAGCCGTTCACCGCCGCGTAACTCTGCGCGCCGAGCTCGGGCATGATCTCCGGATCTTCCGGCGACAGCTTCGCCAATCGCTCGGCGAGGTCTACCGAACGCTTGAGCGATGCGTCGTCGAGCACGTTCGTCGTCGCCGACGCGCGTCGCTTGCCGACGGTGGAGACGATGGTCATGGTTGTGTCGGTTGTGCCGCCCGAGGTCGTAATCTCGCCGCCGGCGAAACGCGTGTTGCCGCTCCACCCGCTGTTGATGATCACGCGCATGGCGTCGGCGGTGCCCATCGCCAGCACGCGGCCGGCGAGCGCCTTCATTTCGTCGCGCGAGAGAATCGGCGACGCGACCGGCGTGAAGAGCGAGCGCGGCATCAGGCGCTCCTCCCGGTGTTGATGATGTTCACGTTCTTGAAGCGCGCCGGCACACAGCCGTGACTCACCGAGTTGCTCTGCGGCGGCTCACCCTTGCCGTCGCCGAACGAGCCGCCGAGCCAATAGCTCGACTTGCCACCGATCATGTCCATGCTGTTCCAGAACTGCGGCGTGTTGCTCTGGTAAGCGACGTCCTTGAGCATGCCGGTGATCTTGCCGCCCTTCACCTCGTAGAAGACCTGTCCCGAGAACTGGAAGTTGTAGCGCTGGTGGTCGATCGACCACGAGCCGCGATTCTTGATGATGATGCCGCGGTCGGTCGCCGCGATGATGTCGTTCATGCTGACGTCCTGCGCCGCCGGGAGGAGCGACACGTTCGGCATGCGTTGGAACTGCACGCTCGACCACGAGTCGGCGAACGAGCAGCCGTGCGACTTCTTGTTCCCGGTGAGATTGGAGATCCACGCCGCCTGCTCGCGCGTCGTCTGATAGTCCTTGAACTTTCCTTTCTCGATGATGAGGAACGACTCGGCGGGCACGCCTTCGTCGTCCCACGCGACGCGGGCGAGCGACCCCTCCTGCGTCCGGTCGCCCTGGATGTTCATGATCTCCGTTCCGTACTTGAGCTTGCCGATGGTTTTTTCCGGCGGCGCGACGAAGCTCGTGCCGGCGAAGTTCGCCTCGTAGCCCATCGCGCGGTCGAGCTCCGTCGGGTGTCCGATCGATTCGTGGATCGTGAGCCAGAGATTCGTGGGATCGAGAATCAGGTCGTAGCGCCCGACCTCGACCGGTCGCGCCGTCAGCTTCTCGGCGGCGAGCGACGCCCACTTCTCGGCGTTGCCCGGCATGTCGATCTGCTCGATGTACTCCCAGCCGGATCCCCGAGGGGCGAGCTCCTCGGTGTAGCTCTGGAAATCGCCGTCGGCGATCGCCGTCGCGGTGAACTGCGGCCCCACGCGCACGAACGTCTGCGTGACGAGGGTGCCGTCGGTGGTCGCGAGCGTCTTTTCCTCTCGCAAGAGCGACAGGCCCGAGTTGACGAAGCGCACCTTCGGCACCTTGAGCGCGGCTTCGTTGGCGGCGAGGAGGAGCGCGACCTTCTCCTCGATCGGCACGTCGACCGGATCGCGCGTGATCGGCGTGCGCCAGGTGCCCTTCACCGCCAGCACTGGCGCGAGCTCCACGGGTCGCTTCTGCACCGAGCGCGCGGCGCGGGCGATCTTCGCCGCCTCGCGGGCGACGAGCTGCACGCCTTCCTTCGTCATGGTGCTCGTCGCGGCAAATCCCCACGAGCCGCCGACGAGCGCGCGCACACCGATGCCGTACGACTCGGCGTCGCTCACGCCGGTGACCTGCCGCTCGCGCGTGCCGACAAACTGCCGGCGGTAGCGGCCGATGCGCACGTCGGCGTACGATGCGCCGGCGTCCTTCGCGGCGTTGAGTGCCTCCATCGCCAAGTCGTCTACCGAAGCATCACCGCCCCCGGCGGTGATGCGGGCGAACGACGGTCGGGCAAGAAGCGATTCGGCGCCGATCAGGGCGGCGGCGGCGCCGGCGGTCTTGATGAAGTCGCGACGATTGGTCGGCATACGCGGTGGGGTGGCGGTGGGGTGAGAGATTTCGCGGAGGCTACGGATCGCGTGGCGGCGTGTCAATGCGCGCACGACCTCTGACGGAGCCCTGACGGGTCACGGGGCGACGCGCTCCTCGACGGACGCGCCAGGCCACCCGATATTCGACGACCATGGATTCCATCCTTAGAGATCTCCGCTACGTCGCCCGGGCGTTATCGCGGACTCCGGGCTTCTTCGCCATCACCGCCGCCACGCTGGCGCTCGGCATCGGAGCGACGACCGCGATCTTCAGCGTCATCAACGGCGTGCTGCTGCAGTCGCTGCCGTATCCAGATGCGGACCGCATCGTGCAGCTGTGGCAGGTGAACAGAGACGGGAACCACAGTCAATTTTCGGATCCCAACTTCGACGATCTGCGTACCCAGAGCCGGAGCTTCGCGGCGCTCGCGGAGCTGAATGGGCCGGGCATCGTGTCGGTGTCCGGCGTCAACGAGCCGGTGCGCGCTCGGGCGGCCGCGGTGTCGCGCCAATTTTTCGACGTCCTCGGCGTGCGGCCGGCCGTCGGCCGGTTGTTCGTGGCCGAAGAGCAGCGGCCAGGCGGGGCGCCGGCGGTGCTCGTCAGTAATCGGTTTTGGCGCAGGCAGCTCGGCAGCGCGCCATCGCTCGATGGTCGCACGCTCACCTTCGACGCCCACGTCTTCAACATCGTCGGCGTGATGCCGGCGAGCCTCGATTTTCCCGCGGGCAACGATCTCTGGTTGGCGCGCGAGCTCAACGAGCGGAATCCGTATCGCACGGGCCACAACTGGCAGGTCGTCGGCAGACTGCGCGCCGGCGTCACGCTCGAGCAGGCGCGTGCGGAGGTGACCGGACTTACGAAGCAGCTGCGGCGCCAGTACGGCGACGACACCTGGATGGTCGACGCGCAGATCACACCGCTGCGTGAGCAGTTGGTGGGAAAGGTGCGGCCGACGCTCGTGCTGTTGCTCGGCGCATCGGCTGTGCTCCTCCTCATCGCCTGCGCGAACGTCGTCAATCTCCTCGTCGCGCGGATGGCGGCACGACAGGGCGAGCTCGCGTTGCGGCTCGCACTCGGCGCGGGTCGCCGGCGGCTCGCACAGCAGTTCCTCACGGAATCGCTGATTCTCTCGATCGTCGGCGGAGCGGCGGGGCTGGTGATCGCCGCCCTCGGCATCAGAGCGCTGCTCGCGCTCGGGCCGTCTGACATGCCACGGCTGGCGGAAATTCAGCTGAACGCGCCCGTGCTCGTGTTCGCCCTCGCGATCTCCGTGCTCACGGCGGTGGCGCTCGGCCTGCTGACGGCCTGGCGCGCGACGCGCGGCGATGTTCGCGAAGCGCTGGCGCAGTCGCAACGGTCGCAGGCTGGCGGCGCGAGTCACCGCATTCGCGGCGCCCTCGTCGTCGCACAGATGGCGATGACGCTCGTGCTCCTCGTCGGCGCCGGACTCCTCGGCCGCTCCTTTTTGCGGCTGATCGATCTCGATCCCGGCTTCCGCACCCGGCAGACGGTGGTACTCGACCTGTCCATTCCGACGAGAGGCGACAGCGCATCGTCGCGACAGCTCGTGCGGTTCTACGACGAGCTGATCGCCCGCCTCCGTGCGGTTGCCGGGGTGGCGGAGGTTGGCGGCGTGAACGCGTTCCCGTTGACCGATGGCCAGAGCTCGAACGGCACCTTTCTCATCCTGAGCCGGCTCGACGAGCCGCTCGACATGAAGGCGATTCCCGTACTGGCGAAGGACCCCACCCGCTCCGGCGACGCGGAGTTCCGGGTGGCGAGCGACGGCTACTTTCGCGCGATGCGGATTCCCCTCGTTCGCGGGCGGCAGTTCGACGCGCGTGACGACGCCGACGCGCCGCACGTGGCGGTCATCTCGTCGTCGCTCGCCAAGGGAAAGTGGCAGAGCGATGAGAACGCGCTCGGTAAGATCATCCAATTCGGAAACATGGACGGCGACCTGCGTCCGTTCACGGTGGTCGGCGTCGTCGGCGACGTGCACGAGCTCAGCCTGGCGTCCGATCCGCGTCCGACGTTTTACGCGACGTACCGCCAGCGCCCGCGTGGCGCGAGGTCGTTCAACTTCGTGATGCAGGGCGCGGCGGCGCCGGCGGCGATGATCAGCGCCGCACGCGCGGCGGTGCACGATCTTCGTCCCGATGTTCCGCCGCGCGTCCGCACGATCGAGTCCGTCGTGTCGTCGTCGTTGGCGGACCGCCGCTTCATGCTCCTGCTCGTCGGTGCGTTCGGCGTGGCCGCGCTGCTCCTCGCCACGCTCGGCGTCTACAGCGTGATCTCGTTCCTCGTCACGCAGCGCCGTCAGGAGATCGGCATCCGCGTCGCGCTCGGCGCGCAAACGCGAGACGTGATGGGGCTCGTGCTTCGACAGGGAGCGGGGCTCGCGCTCGCCGGCATCGCGGTCGGCGCCGTGGCCGCGCTCGCGCTCACGCGGCTCCTGTCCGGCTTTTTGTATGGCGTGAGCGCGACCGATCCCGTGGCATTCGGCGGCGTGGTGCTGCTCCTCACCGCCGTCGCGCTCGTGGCGACCTTCATACCGGCGCGCCGCGCGACGGCCGTGGATCCGATGGAGACGCTGCGCGGCGGATGAAAAAGAATGGATGTCGGAGCGTGGATCGTGGATCGACGATCCACGCCTAGGGCCACCGCTGTCGCCAACCCTCGATTGACCCGATTGCCGCGCCGACCGCGCCGCCGATGAGGGCGCCGCCGACGGCGACGGCCGCCACGGCACTGCCGCAGTTGCACTGCTCGTGGGTGTTGCTGCTAATCGCCGATCCGAACGCCGCCACGCCGCCGCCGCCAACCAGTGCACCGATCACGGCGCCGATGCCGAAGCCGGCGCCGACTCTGCGCCCGCGCGTCCAGAGCGTGTTGATGTCGGCGAGCCGAATGCGCCGAGCATCGGCGACCCCAGCGGTATCGAGCACGAGCGACTCGCTATCGGATCGCGCGAAGCGTCCTTCGATCACGAGCCCGTCGCTCGTCGCGACGCGGACGCTCGCGCCGGAGCGGAGCTGGGACACGACCCTCGCCCTCAGTGCGCCGCTCGACGGCGGCTCGGCCGCCTGGGCCGCGAGACTGGTGCTGTGAGTGTCGCGATCGCGCAGAGCGCGGCGATCGCGGAGCATGTTTTGGCGAACCTGCGTGAGACCGACATGTCGTCCTCGTGGAGCAGATGACACCGCGTGTTCCGTTCGCCGTGGTCGAGCTGGCGAAC
>JBDUCS010000210.1:0-7196 GCA_040003335.1 Gemmatimonadaceae bacterium
CCGCGCCTGTCGCGCCGCCGGCGCCGCCGCAACAACCGGCACCGGGCGAGTTCACGAAGCTCTTCCAGCCAAATCTGTCCGGCGCGCAAAAAGAGCAGGTGTTGCGTGGCGAGTCGCTCCGCGGAACCTTCGATGCGGACGCGATGATTATGCGGCCCGCCGAGACGCCGCCCGAACGGCCGCGGCCCGCGGCGCCGCTGCCGCCGACGCCATTGCCTCCTGTTGCGCCTTTGTCTCCCTTCGGCGATTCGATGTTCGGCGACACGCTCCCGCCGCTCGAGGCGAGCGCGACGAACGTGCTACAGGCGCGTTCGGCGCCGCCGCCGCCGAGCATGCCGACTGTCACGCCGGCAACGCCGGTCACGCCGCCGACGGGAGCGCCATTCCTTTTCGGATTGCCGATGGAGAGCGCGCCGCCGCCGCTCGCGCCGCCGGTCGCACCCGCCGCGCCGCCGCCGCCGAGCGAGTTCACGCGCATCATGGGCGCGCGGAGCGCGCCGCCGCCGGGCGCGCCTGCGTCACCGCCCGGTGCGCCGCCGTCGGATCCGTATTCGCTCGGGCTCCCGGCGATGCCGGTGCTCCCCGTGATGCCGCAGATGCCGCAGGCGCCACAACCGCCGGCCGCGCCGCAGGCATCATCGATGATGCCGCTGATTGTCGGCGCTGGAGTGCTGGTGGCGGCAATCATCGCGCTCGTGCTGCTGGCCGTGTTGCGGAAGTAGCGTCAACCGCGCGGCGGCAGGACGATCACTAGCTCCAGTTGCGCGTTCATGAATTCCGCCGGGACATACGCCGCGAGGTTGCGCGAGCGCACGACCGCATCCCACCCGTCGCCCGACTTGCCCAATAAGAAGTAGTGAAAGTCGAGCTTCACCGGCACCGCGGTCGGCGGGCTCGGCACGTGGGTGAGCGACACGCCGCTCAGCGCCTGCCTGACGAGCCTGTCGACGTGGTCTGCCGCGCTCACCTTGATCAGCTGCGGCGCACGCTTGAGCAGATCGTCCGCCTTCATCTGCGCGCTCACCGCGAGATAGAGCTGCGGCGCGGCGAGATAGCGGTCCTCGTCGAGCGCGGTCGCGTGGATCGTCGGCCGAATCTCGCGCATCGGGAGGGAGATGCACGTGCTCGGTACCACCGTCTCCAGCAGGTCGCGCAATATCTGGTCGAGGTCACCGAAACAGCGCGCGAGATCGGCGTGGTCGTACGGCGGCAGGTCGCGCGGGTGCACGGTCGACGAGAAGGTCGTCAGCGCGCCGGCCAGCGCCAGCATGGCGCCGTAGAGCGCCGATGGATGCCCGCGGCGCGTCTCGTAGATGTGCCGCAGCTGCGGGAAGTGGGTATTGATCGTGTAGAGGAGCCAGAAGTTCGCGACGTCCGTGATGCCGAAATCGGCGAGGCTCTGGTTGCGTTGGCGGCGGCCGCCCGCGAGCATCGTGCTCTTCGCCGACAGGATCTCGACGAGCTGCCGATTGATCGCGGCGAGGCGCGCGCTGGCGGCTGTGTCGAGAAGGGGCGGGATGAAGCTCGGGTCGAGCGAGAACTCGCCCGTCGTCGCGCGCCGCACGCGCGCGACGCGGAGCGCTGAGCTGCCGTCGCCCGCTTCCGCCTCCGCCAACAGCCGCACGTTCTTCTGCGCGACCTGGATCGGCTTCTCGGCGAGACCCGTATTCTCATCGCGGCGGGAGATGACCTCGACGCGGTAGCGCGTGTCGCGCGCCGCGTGGGCCGCCGAGACGTTGTGTCCGCCGGGCCGGTATTCCGGCACCGCGAGAACGATGTCGAGCGACTGCGTGTCCTGCTCCCATAATCCTTCGAGCATTTTCGGCGGCGGGAGCGGATCGGGGGCCGGCATGTCGAACAGCAGGCCGTCGGGAAATATTCCTGCGGCGGCGGAGAGCGCGAGCATCCCGCCGGCGAGCGCCTCGTGGTCGATCTCGAGACGGGAGAAGCCCCACGGACAATAGGTGAGTGTCGAGAGCTGAAACTCGAGGAGATCCTCGAGAAATCGGTCTTGCGTCTGCAGATGCTGCGGGCTGAGCATCACGCCCTTGGTCCACAGCACCGGCTGCATCTGTCGCATCGGACTCCCGAGTGGTCGCGTACGTCGTGCGCGCTATTCTGCGCGCGCGCCGCACCATAGTCAACGCGACTCGACACGGCGATGCGGGCATTGCAGTATGCGAGCAATGCCCGCCCACCCTCCAGCAGCGCGCCGACCATGATCGTTCCGCTCAGCCATCCGCTTCCGTTCATCGACGACAGCGCGCCGCGGCTCGCCGAGCTGCGCGCGCTCTTGGCGCGGGTCGGCTACACCGAGGAGGCCGCGTGGGCGCGCATGGGATGCGAGCCGGTCGGCGTCTACCGCAATCCCGTGGACGATGGCCGCGAGCCGATGCCGCTCGACGACGCGTTGGACTTGTGCATCCGGATGTTCATGGACGGCGAGTCGGTGCCGCGCGAGCGCGCGACTGAGCTGATCGGCGGCGATGCCATCGCGCTCCTCACGTCTACCGGCCTGCTCGAAACTGTGGCGGAGGATGACACGAAGCTTCGGGCGACGGTGCAGCTCTATCCGACGCAGAATGTCTACATCGTCTCCGACCGCCACTTCGACGGACGCGTGTCGTCCGAGGTCGTGACCACCGACGTCGTCTATCCGGCGATCACCTGGACCGTGGCGCGCTACCTCGAGGCGATTCCGCGGCGGACGTTCGGCAACGTGCTCGAGATGTGCGGCGGTACAGGCATCGCCGCACTCGTGCTGTCGCCAACCGCCGGGCGCGTGTGGAGCTCCGACATCACGCAGCGCGCCACCGACTTCGCCGCCTTCAATGCGCGCCTGAACACGGTCGACAATCTCACGGCGGTCGCCGGCGACATGTACGCGCCGGTCGCCGGAATGCAATTCGATCTGATCGCCGCGCACCCGCCGTACGTTCCGTCGCTCGAGCGCAAGCTCATTTTTCGCGACGGCGGCGCGGCCGGCGAAGAGATCACCCAGCGGGTGGTTGCCGAGTCGCCGCGGTACCTGGCGCCCGGGGGCCGGCTTTACTGCACGTGCATGGGTTCCGACCGCGTGGACGCGCCCTTCGAGCAGCGCATTCGCGAATGGCTTGGCGAGGCCGGCACGGACTGCGACATTTTCTTTTTTCAGATGCAAGCGCACGACCCTCTCGTGTACTACGCGCGTGCCGCGAGCAGCCGTCGCATCGGCTTCGACAAGATCTTCGATCACCTGATGCCGCTGAAGTTGCTCGGCGTTCGCGAGCTGCTATACGGCACGATCGTGATCGGCAAGCACGATGGCTCCGCTCCGATGATCACGCGCCGGCAGGAATTGCGCGCCGGTGCAACGTGGCGCGACATCGACTGGTACATCGACTTCGAGACGCTCGTGGCGCAGCCGGATGCGACCGAGCGAGTGCTGGCGATGCGGCCGGTCGCGCGCGATGGTGCCGCCGTCGCCGTACGCCATTCGCGGGAGAAGGGCGAGTGGAACCCGACGGGCGCCGCCGTCATTTCGCCGGGCCCCTTTTCCGGCGAGATGACGGGACCGACGTGGCTCGCCGCCATCCTGGCGCGGTGCGATGGCACGCGGACTGTGCGCGAGCTCTGGCAAATGTTGTTGGACAACGGCGCGATCGCGGCGGAGTGGGCGCCATCCGAGCTCGCGGCCATCGTACGCATGATGATCGTCGCCGAAATTCTCGACGTCGCCGAGGTTCCGCGCCCGTTGGCAACGTCAAGCAACGGCGCTGCTTGACAGGTCGCGGATGACGCCGTACGCTCACCTCGCTCGGCCACCGCGCGCCCGACACGCGCCGCCAACTTCGGCGAGCGCACATCGGCCGTTGTCCGATCGCGGCGCCGCATGGTCCGCGCTGACCTCGACTGAAGGGAGTCCGTCAATGGCGAAAGAGAGTACGCAGAAGAAGCTCGAGCGGGTGCGTCCGCCGCGTGTGATGCTCAGCTACGATGTCGAGACGGGAGGCGCGATCGAGATGCGCGAGCTTCCGTTCGTGATGGGCGTGCTGGGCGATTTCACCGGGCAGCCGACCGATCCGCTCCCGAAGCTCAAGGAACGCAAGTTCGTGGACGTCACGCTCGACAACTTCGACGAGGTGCTGGCGAGCATGAAGCCGCACCTCGCGTTCTCGGTGGAGAATACGCTGAGCGATGACCCGAACGCCGGCAAGCTCGGCGTCGATCTCACCTTCAAGTCGATGGACGATTTTGCGCCGGATGCGGTGGCGCAACAGGTGAAGCCGTTGCGCGAATTGCTCGAGCTGCGGACCAAGCTGGCCGACCTGCGCGGCTCGCTGCAGGGCAACGACAAGCTCGATGAGATCCTGCAGTCGACGATCGAGGATGCGGACAAGATGGCCAAGCTGCGCGGCGAGCTCGGGGTGAAGGGAGGCGGCGATGCCTGACGCCAAGGCGCAGCAGAGCGCGCAATCGGGTCTGTCGGCCGAAGCGTCGGAGCTCAGCTTGCTCGACCAGATCGTCGAGCAGGGACGCGTCGGCGGCAAGGACAAGGCGGCGAAGGAGCGCGGCAAGGACGTGATCAAGGAGTTCGTGAGCCAGGTGCTCGCCGGCTCGATCACCATGGGTCGCGACACCGAAGCGATGCTCAACGCGCGCATCGCGCAGATCGACGCGCTCGTGTCCAAGCAGCTCAATCAGGTCGTGCACGCGCCGGAATTCCAGCAGCTCGAGGCGAGCTGGCGCGGTCTGAAGTACCTGCTGTCACAGAGCGAGACGAGCGATCAGCTGAAGATCAAGGTGATGAACGTCTCGAAAAAGGATCTGCTCAAGGACCTGCAGCGCGCGCCGGAGTTCGATCAGAGCGCGATGTTCAAGAAGGTCTACGAGGAAGAATTCGGCGTCTTCGGCGGTGCGCCGTTCGGCGCGCTCGTCGGGAACTACGAATTCGACAAATCGGGCCAGGATATCGAGCTGCTGGAGAAAGTGGCCCAGGTGGCCGCGGCGGCACACGCGCCGTTCGTCACGGGTGCGTCGCCGGAGCTGCTCAACCTCGAGAGCTTCACGCAGCTCGATGCGCCGCGCGACATGGCGAAGATTTTTGACAGCACCGAGTTCGCCCGGTGGAAGGCCTTCCGCGCCAGTGAGGACGCACGTTACGTCGCGCTGACGCTCCCGCGGATGTTGTTGCGCGAGCCATACGGCAAGAACACCGTGCCGGTGGAGGCGTTCAACTACGAGGAGCAGGTCGACGGTACCAACCACGACAGTTATCTGTGGGGCAACGCCGCATGGGCGCTCGCGTCGCGCATCACCTCCGCCTTCGCGACCTACGGATGGTGCGCGACGATTCGTGGCGTGGAGAGCGGCGGTCTCGTCGAGGGGCTGCCGACGCACAACTTCAAGACCGACTCGGGCGACGTCGCGATGAAGTGCCCGACCGAGACGCCGGTCACCGATCGTCGCGAGAAAGAGCTGGCCGATCTCGGATTCGTTCCGCTCGTGCACCAGAAGGGAACGTCGAACGCCTGCTTTTTCAGCGTGCAGTCGGGACAGAAGCCGAAGTCGTACAACACGGATGCGGCGACGGCGAACGCGCGCGTGTCGGCGCAGCTGCCGTACATCTTTGCGGTGTCGCGCTTCGCGCACTATCTCAAGGCGATGATGCGCGACAAGATCGGCGGCTACACCAGCCGCACCGAGGTGGAGAACTACCTCAACAAGTGGATCCAGAGTTACGTCGTGAGCAACGACGACGCGTCCTTCGCGGCGAAGGCACAGCGTCCGCTCAAGGAGGCACGCGTGGAAGTCGTGGACGTTCCCGGGAAGCCGGGCGTGTACCGCGCCGTCGCCTTCATGCGCCCGCACTTCCAGCTCGACGAACTCAGCATGTCCATGCGTCTCGTAGCTGAACTTCCAACCGCGGCGAAATAATCTATGCCAATCAACAACAACCTGATGGCCAACCAAATCGCGTCGGCAGCCCGGAGCGCCGGGTCCAATTTCGCAAAATCAACAGGAGCAGGTATGGCGTCGGTTACCGGCAGCAGTCATTTCGATGCGTTCCTCAAGCTCGATGGCATCAAGGGCGAGTCCTTGACCAAGGGTCAGGAAGGGGCGATCGACATCCAGTCGTTCGGTTGGGGAGTGAGCAACATCCACTCGGTGGCCAGCGGCAGCGGTGGCGGAGCAGGAAAGGCAAGCTTCAGCGACTTCGCCTTCACCAAGTTCGCCGACATAGCGAGCACGGCCCTCTTCTTCGCCTGCGCCAGCGGACAGCACATCAAGGATGCGACGCTCACGGTGCGGAAATCGGGCGGCGAGGCGCTCACCTATTTGGTCATCAAGATGAGCGATGTGTTGATCTCGAGCTATCAGGCCTCCGGGGCGGAAGGGACGGACAGCATCAAGCCCACGGACATGTGCTCCATCGGCTTCTCCAAGATCCAGATGGACTACACGGGCCAGGACGCCCAAGGCAAGGCCGGCAAGACGGTGACGCACGGCTGGGACGTCAAGGCGAATACGAAGGTCTGACGAGGGAATGGCAGCCAAGGAGCTATTCCAAGCAGGAAAGCTCGACGAGGCGATCGAGACGCTGGGCACCGAGCTTCGGAGCGATCCGACCGATGTCCAGCGCCGCTCGTTCTTGTTCGAGTTGTTGTGCTTCGCCGGTCAGTACGACCGCGCCGAGAAACAGTTGGACGTGCTCTCCGGCGCGAACCAGCAGGCGATGATGGGCACGCTGCTCTATCGCAGCGCCCTCCACGCCGAGCGCACGCGGCAAGCGATGTTCGACGAAGATCGCTTGCCGATCGCCGGCACCGAGCCCAAACCGGTGTCCGGCACGCTGAACGGCAAGCCGTTCAGCTCGCTGGTGGACGGCGACGACCGCATCGGTGCGCGGCTCGAGATCTTTGCCGCGGGCCAGTACACCTGGCTCCCGCTCGCGCACATCGCGTCGGTGCGCACGGAGACCCCAAAGCGGCTGCGCGATCTGTTGTGGATTCCCGCGATCGTGCGCACCGGTCCCGGCTTCAGGGGCGTCGAGCTCGGCGAAGTGCTGTTGCCGGTGCTAACGCCGCTCGCCTCGCGCGATCCGAATCCGGCGATTCGGCTCGGCCGGCTGACCGAGTGGCGCGCGCTCGATGACGAACGCCAGGCGCCCGCCGGACAAAAGATGTGGCTCGTCGATGACGAGGAGGTTCCGCTCC
>JBDUCS010000211.1:0-7192 GCA_040003335.1 Gemmatimonadaceae bacterium
GGCGGAATGGTTGGTCTCCTCGCTGCCGGCTACCGTCGCATCAATCGCACGTCCCGAATTCCGCCCGTCGTGAAGCTCATCGCCACGACGTGGCCGCCCGCATCGCGCACGAAGCGAACTGTTGGCAAGGAATCGGAGTCGAACGCGTCGGCGAACGCGGGTGTGAGCGCGATGTCGTCGCCACGCGCCAGATGCACAAACAGCCTCCCGTCGTGCATCACGACCGAATATTCGAGCGACACCTCGGCGCCGCGATACACACCCACGAATTCGGCGAGCTGCATGGGAGCGCGCGTCGAGACTCGTGCGACCATCGGTGCCGTGTCGGGAAGCTCGCCGACGGGTGTGATTATCACCCGCTTCCCCGCGAGGAAGCGCAGCCGCAACCGGCCATCCGCATCTGTGAACTGGTCGCCGCCGAGTGGGACGAGCGGCCGGCGATCACCAGCGTAGAACAGCGAGTCGCCCCGCGCGTCGAGCGAGAGACGCGAGCCATAGGCATCGCTGACGTAAAGACCGGCGAGCGGCGCCACCGGTGTGCCAGTGGCAGGGCGCGCGAACGGCGCCGCGGCGTCTCCGCCCGGCGGGAGAAAAATGTCGGCGATGCCGCGCAAGCGCGACGGCATCCCCGCGTCGCCTCGGTTGCACGTGAGGAGAATCGCCAACCGCTCGGCCGGGTAGCGCATGATGCTCGCGCGATAGCCGGCCCACGCGCCGCCGTGCTGCACGCGCTCGTGTCCGCGATAGCGGTCGCGCACGAGACCGGCGGTATAGCCGATCTCGGTGCCGTCGGTGAGCCGGCCGTGCGTCATCAGCATCTCGAGCAGCCGCGCACCGCCGACAACCGGTGTGTCGAAGTTCGACTCCCACTTGGCCAGATCCTCGACCGTCGTTTGCACGCCACCGTCGCCGAGCTGTTCCCAGTCGGACATGTCGACGACGAAGCCGGTGTCTTTCGGCTCGTACGCCGTCGCCCGCCCGGTCACGACGGCGCGCGTATCTGGGAGAAATCGCGTCCGCGTCATGCCCAGCGGCTGGAAGATTCTGTCGCGGGCGAAGTCGGTGAGCGACTGTCCGCTCACGCGCGACACGATCTGTCCGAGGAGAAAATAGCCCGTGTTGCTGTAGCGATAGGTCGAGCCGGGCGCGAAGTTGAGCGCGCGCACCCGCTTGATCGCGTCCCAGGCTTCACGATCGCCGGTGTGGTCGCGGGTGTCCCAGCCGTCGAGCACCATGAGGTCGGTGTAGTCGCGCCATCCGCTCGTGTGGGTGAGGAGATGCCGCAGCGTCACACGCGCACCAACGTCCGGGAGCTCCGGCAGGTATTTTCGTGCGTCGTCGTCGAGCGCGAGCTTGCCGTCGATCGCGAGGAGTAGAATCGCCGTCGCGGTGAATTGCTTGGATACGGATCCGACATCCATCACCGTTTTCGGGCTGATCGGGACGGCGAGCTCGAGCGACGCCATGCCGTACCCGCGCTCGTAGACGATCGTCCCGTTCCGCTTGATCGCCACAGCGCATCCAGGCGAGTGATCGCTGTCGAACTTGGCGAACACGGCATCGACGCGGCGCGCGAGCGCGGAATCGAGCTGCGCGCCGGCGGCGAGCGGCCCTGCGATAAGCGCGACGATGACGACGAGATTGCGCACGAGGCTAGTCCGACCGGTGCGGGCGTGCGGCGGCGGCGGCGCTGGCGCGTAGCAAGAGACGGCGCGCGGCTCCTGATATCTGTTCCGCGCTGGGCAACCGAGGCGCGCCGGCTCGCTGCGTGTAAGCGCCCGCGCCGCCAGAGCCGGACGCCCGCACCGGGCCCCCGCGATACGCTCCGCCGCGAGACACTAGCGGGGCCGCGGTCCGACGGGCGTCAGACGCAGCATCATCGCCGCGTGCGGCGCGACCGTCGCGCTGAACTCGCGCTTCACCGTTCCGAGCTCCGCGTGCGCCCAGAGATCGCGCACGCTCGCCGAGTCGGTGCGGATGCCGGCGCGCGAGAGATAGGCTGTGATCTTGGCCGGCGCGCTCGAGCGATTGAGCATCGCGACGGCGCGCGAGCCGCCCTTGAGCGGCTTCGCCCATACCTGGAGGTCGGGGACGTTGGCCCACACGAGAATCCCCTGCGCGCCGAGCGGGTCCTGGTCCACGGCAATCACCTCGGCGTTCGTCAGAATCGCCGTCGTCGCCGCGGACATGGTGCGCACGTCGTTCCCCGCCATCAGCGGCGCGGCCATGATCGCCCAGAGGCTCATGTGCGCGCGGTACTCGTCGTCGGTCATTCCGCCGTTGCCGATCTCCAGCATGTCGGGATCGTTCCAGGCGCCGGGTCCGGCGACGGTCGCGTGTTGGCCGTTCTGGTCGAGATTCGCGAGCATCGACGGCCACTTGTCCTCGATGTCGTCGGTGGTGCGCCAGAGGTTGCCGATGGCGGGCGCCCACTCCCACGGCTGGCTCGAGCCCCACTCGCAGATGCTGAGCACGATCGGCCGGCCCGACCGCGCGAGCGCGTCGCGAAACTTCGTGTACTGCGCGCGCGCATCGAGGCCGGTCGCGTTGCACCAATCTTCCTTCACGTAGTCCACACCCCATGCGGCGTACGTGCGCGCGTCCTGCACCTCGTGGCCAAGCGTGGCGGGCCGGCCCTGGCACGTCTTCGTGCCGGCATCGGTGTAAATGCCGAACTTGAGTCCCTTCGAGTGCACATAGTCGGCGAGCGCCTTGATACCGTGCGGAAAACGCAATGAGTCGGCGACGATCGTTCCTTTCGCGTCGCGCGCCACCTGCCAGCAGTCGTCGATCACGACGTACTTGTAGCCGGCGTCGCGCATGCCGCTCGTGACGATCGCGTCCGCCTCGCCACGGATCAGCGAGTCGCTGACGTTGCACGCGAAATGGTTCCAGCTGTTCCACCCCATCGGCGGCGTGCGGGCGAGCCCGTTGGGCAGCGCGCTCGGTAAGACGTCCCGCCGCACGAGGGCGGCGAGCGACGCGACGAGCAAGAATGCGGCAACGAGCGGCGCCGCCCGCGCGAGCGCGCGCGGACACATCGGATGGCGGATCATCTCGGCCCCCGTGGCAGGAGTGGACTCGCCGACTCTCGTACGTGCTCGGCGAGCGAATCGACCAGCGCAACGAGCTCGCTTTCGCGCTTCGCGCGCACTGACCGAAACGTGCGCCGCGTGAACAAGAATACGCCGCCGATCCACACCGCCCACATCCCGGCGCCCGCGAGCACCGAGTGCAAGAGCGTCGCGCTGAGGGGCATGATCGCGCCGCCGCCGGCGCCCCCGCCGACACCGCCGATGACTCCCCCGAACAGGCCGCCGGCGAACGACTTGAGACGCTCATCGGCGCGAATGACCGTGCGGCCGCCGCGCGGCGCGATCGTGATCTGTACCCGACGATGCTGGTCGCCGACGCTCCACAGCAGCGTGCGGCCGAGCGTGCTCACGTTGCCCGGCTCGCCGACCCGCTTGCGGATGATGTCGACGAACAGCTCGTAGTCTTCCGTGCGCGCTTCGGTCGGCACTTCGACCTCGTACAAAATGTTCATCGGCGAGCCGATCCACACGTTGTTCGGCAGTGGCTCGCTCGTGACGAGTGTCGTCGCCGCGCTCGACCGGGGCGCCGCGGCCAGTCCGAGCTCGCTCGCCGCGCGCTCCACGTATCTCGCCGGAATTCCCGCCTCGGCGGCGGCGTCTCGCACGTCGCCGAACTTGTAGCCACTGGTGAGCGAGCGGCGGTCCTCCGCCGCGGGTGCGCCGAGTGCGGGCGCCGGCGTGCGCAGCGACGGCTGGAGGCCCGTCTCCTCCTGCAACGTCGCCGCGCGCGACCAGACTGCGTCCGCTTCGCGCGCGGAGAGCACGGGCGGCGCGCCGATCGTCGACGCGGCGTCGCGCGCGATCTCACCGGCCGCGGCGTCGATCGCCTGCGCCATCTCGGCGCCGGTTGCGTAGCGCGCGTTGCGGTCCTTCGACAAGCAGCGGTCGATCACCGCGGCGAGCGACGCCGGAACCGAGGGTGCGAGGTCGCGCACGCGCGGCGCGGGCTTGGTCACGTGCGCGACGAGCACCGCCGTGGCAGTGTCGGCGTTGAACGGAAGCGAGCCAGTGAGCGCGCGAAATCCGACGACGCCCAACGAGTAGAGATCGCTGCGCCCGTCCACCGGCTCGCCGAGCACTTGCTCGGGACTCATGTAGTGGACAGTGCCGAGCACTTGCCCGGTGGCGGTGGCCGGCGCGGCTTCCATCAAGCGGGCGATGCCGAAATCGGTCACCATCGCCACCTCGCTGCCGCGCTCGAGCAGGGTGTTCTCCGGCTTCACGTCGCGGTGGACGACACCGCGCGAGTGCGCGTAGTCGAGCGCGAGGGCGACGTCCTTGAGCGTGCGCGCGACGTCGGCGGGCGGCAGCGTGCCGCGCGTGGCGAGACGGTCGGCGAGCGACTCGCCCTCGACGTAGCGCATGACGAAGAAGACGACGCCGGCCTTCTCATCGGCGCGATAGATCGGAACGATGCTCGGGTGCGAGAGCTTCGCCGCCGTGCGCGCCTCGCGCAAAAAGCGGTCGCGGACGACAGGCGACTCGGTGAGTTGGTCCGGAAGCACTTTCACCGCGACATGGCGGTCGAGTCTGACGTCGAGCGCGAGATAGACGACGCCCATCCCGCCGCGGCCGATCTGGCGGAGGAGCTCGTAGTCCGGGGCGAGCGCGCTCGCGTGGCTAGAGTTGGGGGAGGTCATGGGGTGCGACTATCATACGGCTCGCGAGCCTAATGACGCAAAGACGTAAAACGCGCGCCGCCTACGCCTTTACCTCATGCCCCTTTGGGGGTAAGTCAGTCGTGCGATGACCGAAGACAAGCTCCTCGCCCGCGCGCCGACGGCGGTGGATGCCGACGATCCGGTGCTCGCGCTCTCGTCGGTGCCGCGGTCGATGCCGCGCGACATCCTGGAGCGGGCAGGATCGCGCGTGCGCACCGCGTGCCTGGTGATCGCCGCGACGTGGCTGTTCGTGATTCTCATGAACGAGGTCGTGCTTCGCCTGTTCGGCGGCGCGGCACGGGCGAGCGGCACGGGCTGGGGCTGGGGGTCGGCGCAGAGCGTGTTGTCGGTGATCGGCTTCGTACTGTCGATTGTGGTCGCCGAGGCGGCGCGCCGCCTGCGAGACAAGCCGGAGATCGTGATCGAGCTCGGGCTAGCGTACCAAGTCAGCTCGGCGCTGTTGATCGCGCTCGTCACCGAGTGGCATCCGCGCACCGACCTCAACTCGGTGTCGTGGCTCTGCGTGTTGATCCTCGCCTATCCCGCCATCGCGCCGACGACGCCGGGCAGGACGCTCGCCGCCGGTCTCGCGTCGGCGGCGATGGACCTGGTGGCGGTCGCCATCTCGCTGCTGCGCGGCGCGCACGTGACGATCACTCCGTACGAGGCGATGTGGCTCTACATCCCGCCATTCCTGATCGCGTTCGTCGCCGTCGTGCCGGCGACGGTGATCGGCGGGCTGAGCCGGCAGGTGCGCAAGGCGCGCGAGCTGGGGAGCTACCGCATCGGCGAGCGGCTCGGCCGCGGCGGCATGGGCGAGGTCTTCCGCGCGACGCACCGCCTCCTCGCACGGCCGGCGGCGGTGAAGCTGATCAATCCCGAAGCGCTGCGCGGCGAGAGCGCTGAGTCGGCGCGCGTGACGGTCGAGCGATTTCGGAGAGAGGCCGAGGCGGCGGCGCTGCTCAGCTCGCCGCACACCATCTCGCTGTACGACTTCGGCGCATCGGACGACGGCACGTTCTACTACGTGATGGAGCTGCTCGATGGAGTGGACTTGGAGCAGCTGATCGACCGGTACGGCGCCATGCCGCCCGAGCGGGCCGTGCATCTGTTGATTCAGACGTGCGCGTCGCTCGGCGAAGCGCACGCGACGGGTCTTATCCATCGCGACGTGAAGCCGTCGAACATCTTCACCTGCCGGCTCGGGCTGATGGTGGACTTCGTGAAGGTGCTCGACTTCGGATTGGTGAAGAAAGATCCGCGGCACGGCATCTTGAGCAGCCGCGCGCAGAGCATGCTGACGATGCCGGAGATCACGACGGGGACACCGGCCTTCATGGCGCCGGAGATGGTGACGGCCGACCGCCCGATCGATGCGCGCGCCGACGTCTACGCGCTCGGGTGCGTGGCGTACTGGCTGCTGACGGGCAGGTATGTGTTCAGCGCGACGAGCGCGGCGCTTATCATGGCGCAGCACGTGCAAGCGACGCCCACGTCGCCGTCGAAGGCGGCGGGATATGAGTTGCCGGCGGAGCTGGAGTCGCTGATGCTGGCCTGCCTGTCGAAGAATCCGGACGATCGGCCGTCGGACGCGGGCGAGCTGGGGAAGCGGCTGGCGGCAATTCCGCTCGCGGCGCCGTGGACTGAACAGCGCGCGGAGGCGTGGTGGAGCGAGCACATGCCACCACGGCCGGAGCGGACCGTCGGCGACCGAGCGTGACGGGGCTCGACACCCGCTGCCGCAAAACGTATTTCGTAGAGACGGAAACACGGTCAGTCGCTCGTCGCTAGTCGTTAGCCCCTCAACAGCAAACCACCATGACTGCTAGAGAACTTGCAACCGCCGCGGTGGTCACGGCGTCAGCGCTCGGTGCGTGCGCGCAACAGAAGAGCGAGTTGCCGAAGACGATCGCGACGGAGACGCCGGCCATGTCGGACGGCATGGGCGGAGTGCGGTCGCTATTAGACGGCACCACGCTCGCCGGCTGGCGAGGCTACAAGAGCGACAGCGCGCCGGCGGGCTGGCACGTCGCCGATGGGACGCTCGCCAAGGAAGGGAGCGTCGGCGATCTCGTGACCCGCGATCAATTCGGCGACTTTGAGCTTACGCTCGAATGGAAGATCGCGCCGGGCGGAAACGCCGGAATTTTTTATCGCGCGACGGAGGAGTACAACCGCATTTATTGGAGCGGCCCGGAGTATCAGCTCCTTGACGATGCCCTGCATCCCGACGGACATAGCCGGCTCACGTCGGCCGGCGCGGCGTACGGTCTCTACCCGTCGCCGGCGGGCGTGCTCAAGGCCGCCGGCGCGTGGAACACCACGCGCATCGTCGCGCGCGGCGGCCATATCGAGCATTGGCTCAACGGGCAGATGCTTCTCCAGTACGAGTTGTGGAGCCCGGACTGGGAGGCAAAGGTGAAGGCGAGCAAGTTC
>JBDUCS010000212.1:0-7188 GCA_040003335.1 Gemmatimonadaceae bacterium
CGACGACATGCGGGTATGGCTGCACCGCGTCGCCGACTGGGTCGCCGATTACCGTGAGACGATCGAGGACAGGCCGATCGTCCCGGCGGTCGTGCCGGGCGAGATCGCCGCGCAGCTTCCGGCCAGGCTCCCGGACGCCGCCGCGCCGCTCGAGACGCTGTTCGGCGAATTGGATCGCGTGCTGATGCCCGGCATCGTGCATTGGGGGCATCCGTCGTTCCTCGGATATTTCGGGAGCACGAGCAACGGGCCGGCGCTGCTGGCGGCGATCGTCGCCGCGGCGCTCAACGTGAGCGCGATGACGTGGCGCACGTCGCCCACGGCGACGGAGCTCGAGAGCGTCGTGCTCGATTGGATTCGTGAGATGACCGGCCTCCCAGAGGAGATGTTCGGCGTCGTCTACGATACGGCGTCGGTCGCCGTCGTGCACGCGCTCGCCGCGGCGCGTGAGCGCGCGGTGGCGAGTGCCGGCGGTGGCTCGGTGCGCACGCACGGCGTGATGCCGTCGGGGCCGGCGCCGCTTCGCGTGTACGCGTCGGATCAGGCGCACAGCTCGCTCGACAAGGCGATGATCGTGCTCGGGCTCGGAGAGGCGAACGTCGTTCGCGTGGCAAGTGACGCGGCGTTCCGCCTCGATGTCGGCGCGCTGCGCGCGGCGATCGACGCCGACATCGCCGACGGCCATCGGCCGATGGCGGTCGTCGCGACGGTCGGCACCACGTCGACGGCGAGCGTCGATCCGGTGGCCGCGATCGCCGCCGTCTGTCGGGAGCACGACGTGTGGCTTCACGTCGACGCGGCGTACGGTGGCGCGCTCGCGCTACTGTCGGAAGAGCATTCCGTCATGGATGGCGTCGCGCTCGCCGACTCGGTCGTCATCAATCCGCACAAGTGGATGTTCGTCCCGCTCGACTTCAGCGCGCTGTACACGCCGCATCGGGACGCGCTGCGCCGCGTCTTCTCGCTCGTTCCCGAGTATCTACGCGGCGACGCCGCGGAGACGACGAACGCCACGGTCGACTACATGGACTACGGCGTGCAACTCGGCCGGCGATTTCGCGCGCTCAAGGCGTGGATGGTCTTTCGCGCGTTCGGCCGCGCGGGCGTGGCGGCGCGCATCCGCGAGCACGTGCGGCTCGCCCGCACGTGGGCGACGTGGGTAGAGCACGACGACGCATTCGCGCTCGCGGCGCCAGTCCGGATGGCCGTTGTCTGCTTTCGCTGCGCGCCGCCCGGCATCTCGAATGCCGGCGCCGATCGCCTCAACGAGTCGATCGTCGAAGCGGTGAACGCGTCGGGCGACGGATATCTCACGCATACACGGCTCCGCGGCCGCGTGGTGATGCGCGTCGGCATCGGCAATGTGCTCACGACGGAGCGGCACCTTGCGCACGTCTGGTCTCGCGTTCGCGCCGAAGCCGCGGCGCGCATGGCGCGCGCACCCGGATAACGCCATCGTCTTGGGCGCGGGATCCATGTTTCCTTCGGCCCATCGCCATGTCCGCTCCCTCGTCCGGTCGTCACATCGCCGTCGTCGTCGTGCACGGCGTCGGCTATCGTCCGCCTAACGAGTCGGCGAGCGAAGTCGCGCACCTCCTCCTCCGGCTGTCGCCGGATCCGGACACGCCGCCCGACGGTGTCCTCGCGCACTACCCCGCTTTCCGTGAGGAGCCGCTCGACTTCGCGCTGCATCCGCTGGCCGCCGTACCCGATCCCGGCGGCGCCGTGAACGCGCCGCGTACCCAAGGCCGATTCGAGGAACGCGCCGCCCGCGTCGCGCAATGCGTGCACGGCCCGCCCGCCCCGGCCGGCACTGCGCCCGTCGAGACCAGCGAGCTCATGATGGGCGTGCTCCTCGAGGGTTACGTTCCCGACCCCTCGGACCGCATCTGCGAGAGCGCGCGTCTCGCCGGGGAGCGACAGACGGCCGGCGCGCCACCGAGCGCGGTGCACGTGTACGAGGTGTATTGGTCCGACATCTCCAAGCTCGGCAGTAGTGTGATCGGCATCTTCGCCGCGTTCTACGATCTCGTGATCCACGCGCCGTATCTCGGTCTCCAGTCGCTCGACTACGCTCGCGTCGCCGACCGCGATGCGCTGTCGCAGCGCAGCTGGACGCTGTGGTCGGGCGTGTATCGGCTCGCGCTCCGCCTGTTCAGCGCGGTGATCCCCACGCTCACACTCCTGATGGTCGCGCTGGCGTTGGCGATTCTGCCCGTGACGCTGCGCGACGACCTTCGCCAACTACTCACGGCGGTGATTCCGGCGCTCGCCGCGGCCGGGGCCGTCTTCGTCGTCCAGCTGCAGCGGCGCGCGACCCTCACGCGCGGCGTCGCGCTCACATCACTCGCCGCCGGCGGGGCCGTCGCCGCGCTCGCCTGGTGGCAGTGGACGGCGCTGCTCGCGCCGGTCGTGATGTTGGCCGAGTGGTGGGTGATGGCGGGATTGCTGCTCTATCCGCTCTTCTCGGCGTTCGAGCGCGAGCGGCGCGGCGTGCTCGCGACCGGGATTGCCGGCTACGCCATGCTCACCTTGCTGCTCATCGTGTTCGCCGTGAGCCATGCGCGCGAGGAAGGACCGGCGCTGCGCGCCACGCTCGCGACGGTCGGCCGCGTCGATGGCGCGGCCATCCACGCGCTGGGCGAGCGCACCGCGCTTTTCACCATCCTCAACGCCTTTGAGTGGATCTTCGTGGCGCTGATCGTCGCGTGGATCGCCTTCATGATCGCCTTCTTGGCGATGGCGGCGCTGGCGTGGATCCTCACCGTGCGCCGGCCCACCGATCCACCGCGGGCCGCCGCGGTCCGGCGGCTTCGCCAAGTTACCTTCACGGCACGCCTCGCGCTCGCGGGGCCCGCGGTCGTCTTCGCCTTCGCGACGTACGTGGCGTGGAGCGCGTACTACCACGGCGCCGCCAAGCAGCTCCTGCCCAACGAGTACGCTTACGTTCCGCAGCTCGATTTTCCCGCGCTCGACATGCACCGCACGCCCACCGACAGCATGCGGTGCCCTTCGGCGCTCGCGCCGGCGCAGGTGCTCGCGGCGCCCCCATCTGGGCACTGCTCGGCGCGGAATTTCCCCGACGCGTTCGACGGGGGCAGCACCACGGAGATGGGCCTCGCCTCCGCGATGCTGATTCTCTTCGCGATCGGCCTCGTCTTGTGGGCGGCCCTCCCCTCCGGTTTCACCGAATACGCGTCACCGGCCAGCGTGCCACCATCCACCACGCCACGCGCGCCGGGCGACGCGCAGGCCCGGCAAGCGATGGCGCTCGGCAGCTGGCTCACAACGGGCTTCGGGCTCGGCCGCATCGCGCTCGATCTGATCACCATCGCCTTCGTGATGGCGCTCGTCTCGACGGTGCTCACGCTCCCGATTCACACCGCGACCTTCACGACGCTGCGTGACATGCTCGCGCCCGCGCCACGTCTGCTCCAATCGTTGTCGCTCACCAAGCTCCTCGTGACATCGGGGTCGGCGATCGGCGCGCTCGCCGTGATGCAGCGCTTCGGCGCGATCGGCCGCGGGCTGCGTCCCGTGCTCGGCGTCGGGCTCGACATCGCGAACTACCTGCGCGAGTTCCCACGCACCCGCACGCCGCGGGCGCGCATCATCGAGCGATACACCTCGCTGCTTCGCGTGCTCTGCCAGTGGCGCGCGCCCGACGGACACGGCTACGACGCAATCGTGATCGTTGCCCACAGCCAGGGCACCGTGATCACGGCGGACTTGCTCCGATATCTCGAACGCGTTCGGGCGAGTGGCGGCGAGCCACAGCTGGCGAAGCTCAACGCGGCACCGACCGCCGCGTCGCCGGGCATTCCACTCTATCTCTTCACGATGGGGAGCCCGCTCCTCCAGCTCTACGCGCGGCGATTTCCGCATCTCTATGACTGGGCCAACGCCGCGAACCCTGCCGACCTCCTCGGCGTGCGCCATTGGGTGAACGTCTATCGGAGCGGCGACTACGTGGGGCGATCACTCTGGGCGGAGGCCTCGCCGTCGGCATTCACGCCGGGCACCGTACTGCTCGACGACGGCACGCGCCGCGAGTACTGCATCGGGGCGGGAGCGCACACCCACTACTGGGACGGAACAGCCTCGGCGGTGGGCATGGAGCTCGATCGGTTGATCGCTCTTGCTTTGCGGGAAACGGCGACGATCAAATCGGCAATCGAAACACGCAAGGCGTATTGACGTAATTTTGGTCGCGATCTCGGCCACACGTACGTCTTCACGTCTTTGCGTTGTGATCGGCGATCGCCGCCTCTCAACTCAGTCGTCGTCATCTCGCGTAGTACGGCGCTCCAACTGCGACAAAGATCTCGCGCGCCTCGGTGAGAATCGAATCCCGCGCCTCCACATCGAGTCGAGCGAGCTCGAGCAAGGCTCGCCCGCGCTCGAAGGGCATCTCCAGCTCGGTCGCCGTTTCGCCTGCACGCGTCAGGCAGCGTCGCGCCTCGTCGACGCGCCCGTGCTCGGCGGCGAGCATGCCGCGCAGCAGCCACGAGCGCGGCCGCACGTTGACGAAGGTCTTCGCGAATTTCGCCAGCATCGCGCAGCCTTGCGCGGCGCGGCGGCTGAGCGCCGCGGCGCGCGCGTCGGCGAAGGCGCCCCCCGCGCGCATCACGGCGATGTTCACCTCGATCGCCGCGGCGAAGTGATCCGCGACGTGATAGCCCGTCGGCGGATTCTTCTGCACGAGCGCAAAGATCGCATCGGCGGCAACAAGCGCCTCCTCGAGGCGGCCCTGCCGCAGGCGCGTGCCGGCGACCGCGCGCTGCTTCTCGAGCGTCATGCCCAGGTCGCGCTCGGGCGTCGCGATGGCCAGCGCCGCGGCGAGTGCGTGCTCCGCCGCATCGGTCTCGCCGCGCGCGAGTCGCGTCTCCACTTCATCGAGCAACGACCAGCAGCGCAGGAAGGCGTTGCCGTTGCGGTCGGCGACGGCGCGCATCTCCGTCCACGCGTCAATCGCCGACAGGTAGTCGCCGGCACAGTGCGCCACGGTCGACCGCACGAGCCACACTTCGCCCTCGAGGCTCGCGTCGCCAATCTCCTGCGACAGGGCGAGCGCCTTGGCGTTCGCCTCCCGCGCGTCACGCCACGCCGCTTGCTGCGCGAACAGCAGCGACCGGATCGACCACACGTACGCCGCCGCGGAATACTGCCCTTCGCTCTCCGCCATTGCGATCGCGCGACTCGCGTACCACTCGGCCTGGCGAGACTGGCCGACGAGGTACGCCAGCATCGCGGCGTTGCTCAGCACGCGCGCGAGCGGCGCCGAGTCGCCGGCCTCCTCGCCGAGGTTGAGGCCGCTCACGGTGAGATACAACAGCCATGGCGCGGCCTCGCCCTCCATGTAGTACGCCTGACCGAGCACCTTGTAGCACTCGACGGCCTCATCGAGAATCGCCTTCTCTGCCGCGCGCCGCGCGTGATAGCGGCGCGGCAGCGTGCGATGCGCGACTTGCGCCGCCAACGCGCCGAGGCCGCCGCGTATCGCCGCCGGAAGCGACCGCGGTACTGGGCGGTGCAGGTCCGCGAGCGCCCGCTCGAGGTGCGCGCGGCTTCCGGGAAAATCGCCCAGCGCGTACGACGCGGTGCCGATCCCCTTCTCCCACAGCGCGCGGCGCACCGCGTCGGCGGCCACCGCGCCGCCATCCATCAACTCGATCGCCTGTGAGAGGAAGAGCGTGGCCTCGCGGAATGCGCCCGCACGCACCGCTTGCTGGCCGGCCTGCTCGAGGTAGCCGACCGTCTTCGTCGAATCCCCCGCCTGCGCCCAGTGGTACGCGAGGAGCGCGAAGTGCGGCGTGAGGTCGGTGTGATTCTCCTCGTACCACACGGCCACGGCGCGGTGCAGCGGCCGGCGCTGGGCCTGCGGCATCATGTCGTATGTGACGTCGCGCGTGATCACGTGCTTGAACAGGTACGACAGCTCGGGGTCCGGCGCCTCGATGCCGATCAGCTCCGTCTTCGACAAGGCGCTCAGGTGCTGCGGAACCCGAGGCCGCTCACTGTCGACCGGATGCGTCTGCTGGACGAGGCGCGAGCGGAAGACGCGGCCGATCACCGAGGCCACTTTCAGGCAGAGCTGCTCCCCCGGTGCGAGGCGGTCGAGCCGGGAGATGATCACCCCCTCGACGGTCGTCGGGAGCGCGAGCGTCGTGAGATCGCCGACCACACACGCGCCGCCATCGACGCGCACCGCGCCGCGATCCACCATCGCCTGCAGCAGCTCCTCGGCGAAAAACGGATGGCCGCTCACGCGCTCCTGGATAAACGAGCCCAGCGCGTCCGGGACGCTGGACACGCCGAGCCGACGGGCGATCAGCGCGATCATCTCCTCGCTCGAGAGACCGGTGAGCGAGAGCCTACGCTCCGCCGCGCCGAGCAGACGCGTGAGCTCGGCGGGCAGCGGCTCAACGAACGGACGGGTCGTCACGACCACGAGCAGCTCGCGCACCGAGTACGCGATCTCGTTGAGCAGCGCCCACGAGCCGGAATCGAGCCAGTGCGCATCCTCAATCGCCAGCATGAGCGGAGCGGCCGACCCTGCGTCGCGGAGCAGCGCCGCGAGGAGGCGCTTCGTGTTCTCGGCGCGCACGTCGCCGGTCATCTCCGCCGTCAGCTCGGTGTCGGCGATCCGCACCGGCAGCACGACGCTGAGGAGCGGGGCCAGTCGCTCGAGCGCCGCGCGGCCGCGCATCTGTGACGCGACACGCGCTCGCATCGCGTCGGCGTCCATCCCCGGCGCGAGATCGAACAGCGCCAGGAACACCGGGCGCCACGCGTAGTACGACGTCGACCGCTCGATCGCGTCGGCCGCCGCGCGGAGCACGCGCACACCCGCGGCGGCGGCCTGCTCCGTCGCGTCGGCGAGGAGGCGCGACTTGCCGAGCCCCGCGTCGCCTTCGATCACGACGACGCTCCCTTCTCCGCTCTCGCGCAATGCCGCGAGCCGAGCCGCGAGAAACCCGCGCTCGGCCGCGCGGCCGATCATCTCGCCGCCGGCGCTCGTCGTGCGGTTCCGCCGCCCGATCGGCCGATAGAGCTGCACGGGGGCGACGCGTCCTTTCACCGTGATGCTACGGCCTTGCTCGAACTCCATGCGGCCGCGCACGCTCTGCATCGTCGCCGCATCGCAGACAATCTCGCCGTCGGCCGCGGCCTGCATCAGGCGCGCGG
>JBDUCS010000213.1:0-7166 GCA_040003335.1 Gemmatimonadaceae bacterium
ATGACGCGCGCGTTCGGCGGACGATTTCGGATAGCCGTAGGACAGTCCGTCGGCGCTGGCTGACGCGACGCCGGCACACCATCGATCCAGATGCGGCACATCCCCTGCGGCGGCCGCTGCTCCTTTGTCGCTCCGTCATCCCGCTTGGGCGCGAAGCCCTGCGCGCCAAGCGGCAGCGCGAGCCCCGCGGCGGCGCAGAGCGCCCATGTATGCAATCGGTATTTCATCAAACCTCCACGGCGCGACGAGAAGCGTCGCCACCCGTATGCAAAGCAGGGTCGGTGCCAGACGTAGCTGTGACGCCCGTGCGCGTAAGACGTTACGAGGCCGCCGATTAGATTTTCGGCGAAAACCCGATCGGCCGCGCGTGTCTCGCGCGCGGGAATGGCCCGTCCCCCCACCGGGAACACACCGAGCCACGTTCACCCCGGCGCCGCGGCAAGTCCAGAGGGAAACAGCGCCCTTCAGTCGCCGAACGAGACGCCGACCTGCCGCGCCGTCTTCACCACATCGTGCGTGACGTCGACGCGCTTCGGTTCCTTGAGCGCGTCGATAATCGGGATCGTCACGATGTGAGGCGTCTGCAGCGCGACCATGTGACCCCACTCCCCGTCCGCAACGGCGCGCACGGCGGCGCCGCCGAAGCGCGTCGCGAGCAACCGGTCGTAGCCGGTCGGCTGCCCGCCTCGCTGCAGATGGCCGAGCGTGAGGTAGCGGCACTCCTTCCCGGTGCGCTCCTGGATCTGCCGGGCGATGCGCGCGGCGATCCCGCCGAGCCGCTTCGCCTCGCCAGGCAGCGATTCGCCGATCATCGACACCGTGCCGCCCTTTTCGTACGCCCCCTCGGCGACGACGACAATCGAGAAATGCCGGCCGGCGCGGTCGCGCTGCGTGATCTTCTGGCAGACTTTTTCGATGTCGTACGGGATCTCGGGAATGAGAATCACGTCCGCCGTTCCGGCGACGCCCGAGTGCAGCGCGATGAAGCCCGCCGCGCGGCCCATCACCTCCATCACGATCACACGATCGTGCGACTCGGCGGTCGTGTGCAGCTTGTCGATCGCCTCCATCGCCGTGTTGACGGCGGTGTCGAAGCCGAATGTGGTAACGGTACCACTCACGTCGTTGTCGATCGTCTTCGGCACCGCGACCACGCGCATCCCTTTCTCGTGCATCCGCTGCGCGATCTGCAGCGAGCCGTCGCCGCCGATCGTGATGATCGCACCGATGCCGAGCTCGTTCGCGCGCTGCACGAGCTCGTCCGAGCGGTCGACCTCGATCACCGAGCCGTCGGCCTGCTTCACCGGATAGCAGAAGGGGTTTCCGCGGCTCGTCGTGCGGAGGATCGTGCCGCCCATGTGCGCGATCCCGCGCACGGAGTCCTTCGTCAGCGGGATGACCTCGTCCTCGCCGAGCAGTCCGGCGAAGCCGCGCTTGATGCCGACCACTTCCCAGGCACGATTGATCGCCGAGAGAACGGTGGCGCGGATGACGGCGTTGAGACCGGGCGCATCACCGCCGCCGGTCGAGATTGCGATACGCATGGATGTGTTCAGCAGGTTGTCACGTCATCGGCGCCGCCAGCTTGCGTACGATCTCACCCGGATCGGCGTGGCGACCGAGCTTCGATTTCTCGAAGACCGGCTTCCCATCCCGCAGCACCTCGAAGCGCCCGCCCTTCGACGGAATCAGCTCGAGCTGGGCGTCGGGAAACGTCTTTTTGATCTCGGCCGCCAAACTGGTGGCCCGCGGCTCGTAGTTTCAGTACGTGCAATATTCGATCGAGATGTGCATCGGGGCGCTCGGTGTTTTGTGTTCCGTGTTCGGTGTTCCGTCCCTACAAACATAACCGGTCACCGATCCCGAACAGCGATCACCGGTCACCGGTCACGGTCGGAGACGGCGCTCGATCGACGCGGGAAGTCCGTGTCCAGATGGTTCCAGTTCGCGATCGCGTTCAGGGCCAGGGCGAACGAGCCCTGCGATTCCTGACGCCAGAACGGGCGGATGGCGAACATCACGATATGGCCGCTTCCCACCGGCGCGTCGACGACCGCTGGTTTGCCGGTGAGCTCTGTCGGGTTGAAGAGCATGCCAGAGATGCCCAGCGAGTCCGCCTTGTCGTGGAACTTGAGGATCACGCGGGGCCGCATCTTCTGCTGCGCCGCGACGATCGCCGGGTCGATGCCGTCGTTGCCACTAAAACGGTTCGCTCCATCCTGCAGCTGGAGCAGCGGCGCGGCGTTGAAGTACACCGCCATCGTCGGCGCATCGTCGTAGCCGTAGAGGATCGGACTGTTTTTCGTGACCTGCGTGGCGCGGAAGACCGCGCCCCGCGCGCCGAGCGTACGAGACTGCGTCTCGCTGATGCCGTTCGTGAAACCCAACTCGATCGGGAGACGCGTCGTCGAGCCCTCCACGAGCAGCATGCCGCCGCGCTCGACGAATTTCTTCAGTGCCGCGGCGCCCTCGAGCCCCATGCCGGGGCGCATGTCGTCCGTCTCATCCCACTTGCCCAGATGCGGCGTCGACGATGTCGCCTTCCATGGAATCGCCGGTCCGACCATCGAGCGCCCGTTCACGAGCTGAAGGCCACCCTGCCCCGAGTGCGGAAAGACGACGACGTCGTATTTGTCGAGCGCCGCTGCATTCTTCAGCTTCTGGTCGGCCATGTAGGTGTACGGCACGCCGATACGATCGAACGCGAATCGCACCCACCCCTCGTTCTGCGTCTCCTGCCAGGTGTGGACATACGCGATGCGCGGCACGCTGATCGCGTGCGACCGCACCGCCGGCGCCGCGGCGACCGACGTCGCGTCCAGCCCGAGCGCCTTCACGGCGTCGCGGGCTTTGGCTCCCTCGATGATGAACGTGCCGGCGGGATACGTCGCGCCATCCACCGCGAACGCCGTGTCGGCGACGCTCACCTTGCCGCCGGCCTTCCACGGCAGCGCGGCCGAGCGCCAATCCCCCAGGTGCTTCACGAGCAGCACGCCACCGGCGCCCGCCGTCTTGCCGTCGATCACGACGTCCCCCGTGAGTGGCCTCATCGGCTTCGTCAGTACCGCCGAGTCACCGATGGCGTACGTCGTCACGTGACGCAGCTCGTCGAGCGTCCACCCGGTGTCGTCGTACGGCGAGGGATCATCTTGCTTGTATTTCTGGATCGCCAGCACGGTGCGCACGGTTTGCGTGTACGGTTGATCCATCCGCACCAACCAATCGCCGGCGTGCACCGTGAGCGGTCCCGACGCGCGTGCCGCGGTTCGGCCTCCGCGACGCGCGGAGTCGGCGCCGCGCGCCGCGCCGCTGTCGCCCGCGATCGCCGCGCGCGGCGTGACGGCGACGCTGTCGCTGTCGCGCTTCACCCCCGACGTGCCTGGCGCCGACGCGCCGCGATCCTCGACCGGCTTGGCCACCGTCGTCACAGTGAAATCGCTCGTCGCCACCTGTACCTCGGCGGCGTTCAGGCGAAACAGGTTCACGAGGTCCGCGGCTTCCGCGGCGTGACGCTGGCCGCGCGGAATCACGTAGGCGTACGGCGGCGAGGTACGACCGCGGTCGATCATCCGCTGCGCCTTGGCGAGATAGTTCTCCATGAACGTCTGCCGATTGTCACCGACGTACTTGAGCGCGACGAGCACGCCCGACTGCTGGTAGTTGATGTTGCTGCGGATGCACCACTTCACGCCGTTGACCGGCGGGCTCGGCCGGAACCATTCGCGCTGCGTCTGCGCGGCGGTGAGGGTCACGTTCTGCTGGCAGTCGGCGCCAGACGAAGTGTAGGTCTCGTAGAATCGGCCGAGCGAGTTGTGGAGCTGCGTGATCGCCATGACGTAGTTCGGCGCCCAGCCGTCGTAGAAGCCGTGCGTCCAAACGCCGGGCAAACCGCGGCGGGTCAGCTCCGTTATTTCCTGATACGCCAGCGTGTTCCACTCGGCGACGACGATCGGATCGAACTCGTCGTTGTACGGCCCGGTGCCGGTGCTGATGTAGAGGAACGGCACCGACTCGTGCAGATCGTGCGTGATCGTCGGCCGCCAATACAAAAAGCCTTTCATGAAGTTCTGCGTGATCTGCTGCGACACCACCATGCCATCGCGATTGTTGTCATGGGCGGTGTACTTGCCCCAGTAGACGAGACTCTGCCCGAGCGATCCGACCTTGAGCGCGCGCGACTGGTTGAAGACGTCCACCATCCGGTCGCGCCCGTCCACCTCCTGCACGGGCGTGATGAGCGTGATCACGTTGGCGCGAATCGACTTGACGCGATCGCTCTCCTCCACGGCGAGACGATATGCGAGCTCCATCAGCATCTCGGGGCTTCCCGTCTCCGGCGAGTGAATCGAGCCCATCACCCAGTAGATCGGCTTAGCCTCCTTCACCAGGCGCGACCGCTCGGCGTCCGAGAGACCGCGCGGATCGGCGAGCCGCGCCGCCATCGCGCGATACTCGTCGAGCCGCTTGATCGTCTCGTCGTCCGCGATCGCAAGCACGATCTCCTCGCGACCTTCTTCGCTCATGCCTAGCGAAACGAGCTTCGTGCGCGGTGACGCGGCCGCGAGCGCGCGGAAATAGCGATTGATGTCAGCAGTGTGTGACAGCGTGCCGATCGTGCCGGGAACGTAGCCGAGCACCTTGAGCGGCGTCGGCACCGTCGCCGAGGCGGGGAGATGATCGACCATCTCGGTCGTGAACTTGTAGCGCGCATCGACCGGCGTGAGCTCGCGAATGCGCGCGGTGTAGGCGCTGTCGTTCGCCTGCTGCGCGCCGATCGCGGCGGGGATCGCGAGCGCCGCGGCGAGAGCTCGAGCGATGGAAGTCATACACGATTTCTCAGTGAGGGAGACAGCGAGTGTGGCGCTGAGCGGCGAGCGATGCAAGTCGACGACCGCGTGGCGCGCGCTCAGCGATTCAGCGCCGAGGCGAGGCCAAGCTGCAAGTTGCGCACGGTCGTGTCCTGCTTCGCGATCACCGCGCGGAGCGAGTCGATCTGTCCCTGCATGATCGCCGAGTCCTGGCGCAGCGCGTTCAAGGCGTCGGCCATGTCGTTCATGTTCTGCAGCATCTGAGGCGACACGCCGATCGCGCCCTTGCACGAGGCGGAGGAGATGGCCGCGGCGCCGAGGAGGAGGGCGGCCAGGAGGCGGGCACACGTCTTTGTTGGCATCGCTCTTCATTCTCCGCGCGCGAGATCGATTGTCGCCGCGCCCCTTCGATGACGTTCGGGCGGCCGGCCGCCGGTATATATGCCGCGTACTCGACAGAGGGAATAACCGTGCGGCGCGGCACCACGTTGATCGAGACGCTCGTCGTGCTGGCGATCATTGGGATCGCCAGCGGCATCGCCTGGCCGCGCGTCCTCGCGCTGGCCGATCGCGCGGCGTCGCGAGCGGCGGTCACAGCGGTGATCGCCGCCCTCGCCGCTGCCCGGCACGCGGCGATCGCCCAGGGAAGAGTCGTCGCGGTGCATGTCGACAGCACGCGCGCCGAGGTCGTCGTCGCCGCCGATCGCGACACGCTGGTGGCGTACCCGCTACGGTCGGAGCATGGCGTGGAGGCGTCGGCCACCCGAGACTCGATCGCCTTCGCGCCGAACGGCCGCGGTTATGGCGCCGCCAACACCACCATCGTGCTCACGCGCGGCGCGAGCGCGGATACCATTCTCGTCAGCCGACTCGGCCGCTGGCGCCGGGCGCGGAACTAGTTGGACGGGTGCCGCGACAATAGAGAAGAGTCAGCAGAGCGCATCACGCGGAGCTAGTCGGCGGCGACGGTGCCGAAGTCGTAGCCGGGCACGGAGATTCGCGGAATCGGCTGGCCGATCACGCGCTCGATCGTGCGCACCATTGCGATCTCGTCCGTGGACATGAACGTGAACGCATCGCCCGTGGCAAGTGCGCGGCCGGTGCGGCCGATCCGGTGCACGTAGTCTTCCGGTTGGTTCGGCACGTCGTAGTTGATCACGTGCGAGATGCCGGTGATGTCGAGCCCGCGCTGCGCGATGTCGGTGGCGACGAGCACGCGGATCGTGCCGGCCTTGAAGCCGTCCAACGCGTCGGTGCGTTCCTTCTGGCTGCGATCGGCGTGCATCGCGGTGGCGCTGATCCCGACCTGCTCGAGGTCGCGTACGATTCGGTCGGCGCCGTGCTTGGTACGCGAGAAGATGAGCACTGAATCCATCTCGTCCTTCTTGAGGAGCTCGATCAGCAGCGCCGTCTTTCGTTCGCGCGGCACGGGATACACAGCGTGAGTGACCGTATCCGCCGCCTGCGAGCGGCGCCCCGCCTGCACCACGATGGGCTTGCGCAGATACTTGCGCGCCAACGCCTCGACTTCGGGCGGCATCGTCGCACTGAACAGCAGCGTCTGCCGGTACGATGGGATCTCGGAGATGATCCGGTTGATCTGCGGCGCGAAGCCCATGTCGAGCATGCGGTCGGCCTCGTCGAGCACGAGCACTTCGAGGTCATCAAAGACGACGTTCTGGCGCTCCATGTGATCGATCAAGCGGCCGGGCGTGGCGACGACGACGTCGACGCCCTCGCGCAGCGCTTTCTCCTGCGGCGCGAACCCGACGCCGCCGTAGACGTCGATTACCGCGAGACCGCTGTGCTTGGCGTACTTCTCGAAGCTCGCCTTTACCTGCGCGGCGAGCTCGCGTGTCGGAGTGAGCACGAGAGCGCGCGTGCGCTTGGGACCGTCCATGAGGCGCGACACGATCGGGAGCGTGAACGCGGCCGTCTTGCCGGTGCCGGTCTGCGCGAGCCCCATGATGTCGCGCCCTTTGAGCACGAGGGGGATCGCCTGCGCCTGAATCGGCGTTGGAACTTCGTAGCCCGCATCGCGCGCGGCTTGGAGCGCTTCGGGTGCGAGATTCAGCGACTCGAAGGTGATGCCTGCTTCTGGCGCTTCAATTAGAATGGTCGACATAGCTCACAAGAAGGCGTCGGGGCCGCTTGGCCAGGCACACGCCCGGACCGACGCACGACAACGTACCGACGAGGCGCCACGCGCCACGTCACCATCCCGCCAGTCTCGAATCGTCGGAGAACGCTCGCGCAGGGCCACTGCGATCTGCCGGCGCCGCGCCAGCGGGGCGCGGTCATGACGGCGAGCGAAGGCGGTCTGATGTCGTATGAGGGGAAAGGTAATCGGGTAGCGGG
>JBDUCS010000214.1:0-7153 GCA_040003335.1 Gemmatimonadaceae bacterium
GTGCTCAGCGGGCGCAACTTGGGCACGCTGTGGACGAAGTATCCGGGCCTCGATCCGGAAGCGAATAGCGCCATCAACAACACGGGAGGGGGTAATAACGACTTCTTCTCGCCGCCGGTGCTCCGCTATTTCCTCGCCCGACTCAACGTCGCGTTCTGAGCGATGCTGCCCTCTTCACAAGTACCGGGAGTCAGTCACGCCATGACCAGACACTTGCAACACGCGCGCACCGCGGGATTGGGTGTTCTCGCGACTGCTGCGGCGCTCACCATCACGAGCTGCCGGTCGGACAAGCTGCTCGAGGTCCAAACACCGGACCAGATCACGCTCGACAAGGTCAACAGTGCCGCGGGCGCGCAGGCGCAACGCGTCGCCGCACTCGGCAACTTCTCGACGTTCATCGGAGGCGATGTATCTGGGAGCGGCGTCGGCTTGAACGTCGCCAGCGGCATGCTGGCCGACGAAATCATCTCGGCGCGCGGCGGCACGGAGCACATCGACAGTCGCGCTCAGAACGATGCGAGCTTCCCGTCGTCGGCGTGGACCTGGGTGGGCCAGACGAGCACCCAGATCATTCGTGCCATCGCGGCGCTGAACAAATACCCGCCCGCGGGTGCGACGAAGGCGACGCAGATCGGACAGCTGTATGCCTTGCAGGGCTTCACACTCGTGATCACGGCCGAGATCTACTGCAACGGCATCCCGATCGGCACCGGTGACGACGCAAAGCTCGGCTCGACGACATACAGCAACATCGAGCTGTTCACCAAGGCGATTCCGCAGTTCGACAGCGCGCTCGCCACGCTGGGCGCGGCCGATATGAACCTGCGCTATCTGGCGCGCGTCGGCAAAGCGAGAGCGCTGGTCGATCTCGCGAAGACGGCGTCACTGCAAGCCGACCTCGCTGCTGCGGCCGCGCTGGTGGGGACGGGTGGCGACGGCGCCGGCTCGCTCGCCGTGCCCACGGACTTCGTGTACAACGTCGAGTTCTCGAAGACGTCGATCGTCAACGCGGTGTACGATTGGATGGTGGCGACGCCAAACTTCGGGCCGTCCGATCGCGAAGGGACGAACGGGCTCGACTACGTGAGCTCGCGCGATCCCCGCATTCCGATCAGCCGGAACGCCGATGGCACGCCCAAAGTGAAGGCGGGTCAGGACGCAACGCCGATTTTCACGACGACTGTGTACCCAACCGGTGATGCCCCGCTTCCGCTCGCGACCGGCATCGAAGCGCGGCTCATCGAGGCCGAGGCCGCGTTGGCGGCGGGCAATTCCGTCACCTATCTCGCCAAGGTCAACGAGCCGCGGCTGGCCAAGGGCTACCTGCCGCTCGGCGATCCGCTCACGCCCTCGGCGCGACAGGATCTCTTGTTTCGCGAGCGCGCGTTCTGGTTCTATCTGACCGCGCATCGCGTCGGCGATCTGCGGCGCCTCATTCGCGTCTACGGCCGCAACGCCGAGACAGTGTTTCCAACGGGCGCGTACTTCAAGGGCGGCGCGTACGGCACGGATGTCAACCTCAAGCCGTCGCAGGCCGAGCAGAACAACCCGAACTGGAAAGCGTGCACGGACCGCAACGCCTGATCGTGGACGGGCGCGTCGAAGAACAGCCGAGGGGGCCCATCAGGCCCCCTCGCTGCATCTGGTGAGCGGCGATCAGCGCTCCGACCGCAACCAGACGAGGATTGCTCCGCAACCGGAATTTCCTCGTTTGTACTCCGACGGGATCTCGCTCGATCCGTACAGCTCGACGGCTTGCACCATGTTGACCGGGATGTTCTCGAGCACCGTCAGCGGATTCACCATGGTGTTCGAGCCGCGGGCCCGTGCTGCGTCATTCGTGACGGGTGCGCCATTGATGAACACGATGATGGAGCAATCGATGCCGGCCGATGCGCGTCCGTTTCGCACGCGCGATCCGAATGACCCCTGGATCGTGTGAAAGCCGCGCGATGCGCGCACGAGATCGTTCAGGCTGGCCGGCTCGAGCCGATCGATGTCGGCTCGGTCGTAGAAGACCCCATTCCCGGCGCGGCGGCGCGCCTCGAAATCCTCGGCATGCGCCCACCGGATCTCGCTGGTGACGACGCTGTCGAGCACGGTGACGCGCGCGAGCGCCACCCTCACCGCACTCTCCGATTCCGCGAGATCGATCGGAAAAAGCCGCTCTCGGTAGCCGACGCGACGGAGCACGAGTGTGTCGACGCGCGCCAGCGCCGGCCCGACGATCGCGACTCCCATCGAGTCGGTGAGCGTCGCCGAGCCCGGTGTTCGGAGGAGGAAGACGAGCACCTCGCTGACCGGCTTGTCGGCGTCGTTGTCCACCACGGTCACGCGCACGCTCATCGTGCGTGCGCGATCTGCGCTCTGCGCCGGAAGCGCCGGTGCGAGCAGGAGCACGGCGAGCGGTACCGCAGCACGTACGAGCCGACGGAGTGACACCGGTCCCTCGTTGAGCGCGCGAGGATCTCACGCGCGCTAACCATTGCCCGACGCCCGCGGGCGCGCAAGACGCGACGCGAGCCGCGCGCGTCAGGGCGCGAGCGACACGAGGAGCGCGCCAGCCACGTGACCCGTGCCGAATCGCTGGGTGGCCTCCGTGCCGGACAGGATGCGAACGTCGCGAACCGATGTGATCTGCACCTGGTGCAGCGCCGTCACGTCCCCTTTTCGTACGCCGTCGATGTACACGATGGGAAGCGGTGCGGTGCCGATCGCCCCTTCTTCAGGAGTGTTCTTGCCGCGCGAGATGAAGATGCCGGGCCGCAGCTGGCGCAAGGCATCGTACAGGTCGCTGGCGTTGGTGAGCCTGACCTCATCGCCCGACACGACGCTACGATCGGAGCGCGCAGCGGGTGCCGTCGCGTCCTCGGAACCTGTGCCTGGCGCCGCGTTACCCGCGCATGCGCTCGTGACGAGAAGCGCTGCCAGGGCGGCGCTGGTGAGATGCCGGCGCATGGTAGTCCTCCGGAGGGACGGTCAGTCCAATAGCACGGGGAGCATTGCACCGAGACGATGGCGGGGCGGTCTCGTCGCGTCAACTGCGCCGGCGTTTCGCCCGAGCTGCGATGCCTTGCGTGCCTCTTTCGGCGACGATATGTCAAGTCGCGTTGGCACCCTCTCAACCGGACTCGCGCATGCGGACCTTTTCCTCGCGCTTGATCGCGACGCTCTTCCTCGTCGGCCCCGTTGCGTCCGTTCACGCGCAAGAGCCAATGGATCGTCCCGACTCCGCTCGCGCACTCGCGCGGACCACGCTTCCGCTCGTGCCGACGAAGCCGATGCGGTTCACGACCGACGAAGGGACATGGATGTCTCTCGACGTCTCGCGTGACGGGCGCACGATCGTCTTCGATCTGCTCGGTGACCTGTACACGCTGCCGATCGCCGGCGGATCGGCCACGCGGATCACGTCGGGCCAATCATTCGATGCGCAGCCGCGCTTTTCACCCGACGGGAAACAGATCGTTTTCGTGAGTGATCGGAGCGGCTCGGACAATCTTTGGCTCGTCGATTCCGACGGATCGCACCCGCGCGCGCTCACCAAGACCGATCACCTGCAGTTCGTCTCGCCACAGTGGACCCCGGACGGCCGCTACATCGTCGTCTCCCGCAACGCGGCGCAGTTCGGGTCGCAATACGATCTCTTTCTCTATCATCGGAACGGCGGAACGGGACTGAAGATGACCGGCACCGCGACTGCGGCGGTCACGCCGCCGCCCGCGCCCGGCGCTCCAGTCGCGCCGCAGATGAACTACATGGGCGCGGCGTTTGGTCCCGATGCGCGCAGCGTGTACGTAGCGACGCGGCTAGGCGCCGGCGGCTACAATCAGACGAGCTTCGGTTGGCAGGTGTCCATCTTCGATCGTGAGACGGGAAAGACGTTTCCGCGAACGACGGAGTGGGGCGGCGGCGTGCGGCCGTCTGCGAGCCCCGACGGCAAATGGCTTGTCTACGCGACGCGTGCCGATTCGATCACCGCCCTTCGCCTCCGCGATCTCGCGACCGGCGACGAGCGGTGGCTGGCGCCGAGCGTGCAGCGAGATGATCAGGAATCGCGCTTCACGCGCGACCTGCTGCCCGGTTATGCCTTCATGCCCGATAGCCGCGCGATCGTGATCTCGTACGGCGGCAAGCTCTGGCGCGTCTCGGTGCCCGACGGCGCGGCCACGGCGATTCCGTTTAGCGCCGCGGTCGACCAGATGATCGCCGGTGCCGTGAAACGTCAGTACACGGTCGACGACTCGCTCCTGATCGTGCGCCAGATCCGCGACGCGCGCCCGTCGCCGGACGGCAAGCGTCTCGCGTTCACCGCGCTCGATAAGCTCTGGGTGATGGAATTGCCCGGTGGAACGCCGCGGCGGGTGACCGTCGCCGTTGGCTTGGGGGAGCATTCTCCGGTCTGGTCGCCCGATGGGCGGTATCTCGCGTACGTGACATGGAACGAAGAGGGTGGCGACGTCTGGCGCGTCGCCGTTCCGGCGCCGGGCGCGACGGTACGAGCAACGCCGCAGCGACTCTCGACGCGCACCGCCTTTTACGATCAGCTCAACTTCACGCCGGACGGCAGCCGGCTGGTAGTCGCCCGCGGCCCTCGCGAGCAACGGCGCGGGCTCGACGAGCTCGAGCCGCACGACCCTTCCGCCGCGGGAGTCGAGCTCGTGTGGCTGCCCGCGGCCGGCGGCGAGGCGAGAGTCATCACTCCGGTGACCGCGTACGGGCGGCCGCATTTCGGGCCTGACAGCTCGCGGCTCTTCTTCTTCGAGCCGCAAGAGGGGCTCGTCTCGATGCGCTTCGACGGCACCGACCGGAAGGTCGTCGTCAAGGTCGTCGGCGCGAACGACGTGCGATCGGCGACGCCGCGTCCCGAGCAAGCGCGATCGATCACTCTCTCACCCGACGGGACGCGCGCCGTGGCGCAGGTGGCCAATAATCTCTACCTGCTCGATGTCCCAATGATCGGGCAGACGCCGACGATCTCGGTCGCCAGCGCCGCCACCGCCGCCGTGCCGGTGCGGCGCCTGACGCGCATCGGTGGTGACTTCGCCGGCTGGACCCGAGACGGCCGCCAGATCTTCTTCTCGATCGGCCGATCGTACTTCGCTTACGACCTCGCGGCGGCCGACTCGCTCGTTCGCGATTCCACCGCGCGCGCGGACTCGTCGCGCGCGCGCGCCGTCGGCGGTGCGCCGCGCACCGATAGCGCTGGCACCGCACGCGCCGCGTACGAACCGCGTCGCACGGATATCACCGTCACCCTGCGCCGCGACCGCCCGAGCGGCACGGTGGTGCTGCGCGGCGCGCGCATCATCCCGATGACGGGTGACGCGGTGATCGACAACGGCAGCATCGTCATCCGTGACAATCGCATCGTGTCGGTGGGCGAGTCGTCGACGGTCTCAGTTCCGGCGGGAGCGCGCGTGATCGATGTCTCGGGCAAGACGATCCTCCCGGGCTTCGTCGACATCCATGCGCACATGTGGCCGGCGTGGGGCGTCCACGAAACGCAAGTCTGGGAGTACCTCGCGAACCTCGCTTACGGCATTACCACGACGCGCGATCCGCAGACGTCGACGACCGATGTGCTGACGTACGGCGATGAGGTCGAGGTCGGCGACATACTCGGTCCCCGCGTGCTCACGACGGGGCCCGGCGTCTTCTCAAGTGACAACATCGCCTCGCTCGACGATGCCCGCGAGGTGCTTCGGCGCTACACGGAGTTCTACCACACGAACACGCTCAAGCAGTACATGGTCGGCGACCGGCGGGTGCGGCAGTGGGTGATCATGGCGGCGCGCGAGCTGGGGCTGATGCCGACGCTCGAGGGCGGTCTCGACTTCAAGAAGAACCTGACGGAGATCATGGACGGCTACTCGGGCACCGAGCACACGTATCCCATCGCTCCGCTCTATCACGACGTGGTCGAGTTGATCAAGCAGAGCGGCGTGACCTACACACCGACGCTGCTCGTGGAGTACGGCGGGCCCTGGGCGGAGAATTACTGGTACGAGCACTACGACATCACGAAGGACGCAAAGCTGCGCCACTTCATTCCGTATGCCGACATCCAGCGGCGCGCGCTCCGCCGGCCCGGCTGGTGGTTGGATTCTCAATACTCGTTTCCGCTCATGGCCGAGCAGGCGAAGAAGATCGTGGAAGCGGGCGGCCGCGTCGGCCTTGGCGGCCACGGGCAGCTGCAGGGGCTCGGCGCGCACTGGGAGCTCTGGTCGATTGCCAGCGGGGGGATGAAGCCGATGGACGTGTTGCGGGTCGGCACGATCATTGGCGCGGAAGCGATCGGCTTGGAGCGCGACCTTGGATCGTTGGAGGCCGGCAAGCTGGCCGATCTTCTCGTGCTCGACCGCAATCCGCTCGAGGACATCAAAAACACGAACACGATTCGCTTCGTGATGAAGAACGGCAGGCTCTACGAGGGCGACACGCTGAAGGAGGTGTGGCCGCGAAGCCGGGAGATCGAGAAGCCGTGGTGGGTGGCCGCGAAGGTCGCCATTCCTTGACGCGATCTTGACGAACGGACGGCAACCCGCGTAGTCTCCTAGGTTCGGCCGAAGTCGCCGCGCGGGGCCGCAACGTCGTGCCACGATACACTGAATTCGAACTATCTCGCCGAGTCGGGTGACCGTGCCCGACGTCGAGGGTGTTGCTGTTTGTAGTGGCAGTTCACCGTTCCACTCAGGGGGAAGAGATGCGTCGAAATGTCCGTCGAATTGTAAGCGCGACAGCGTTGCTGCTCGCGGCGGGGCCCGGCTGGCTGGCCGCGCAAGCGGTGCAGGAGGGCTCGATCACCGGTCGTATCGTGGACCGGGTGACACAGGCGCCGATCGTCGCCGCGCAGGTGACCGTGGTCGGCACGTCGCGCGGCACGGCGACCGGTGAGGATGGACGCTTCCGGATCGCCGGCCTCAAGCCGGGCGCGATTATCGTGCGCGCGCTGCGCATCGGCTACCAGGCCGAAGCGCGCCGCGGCGTCGTCGTGGCCGGCCAGGCCGTGACGATCGACTTCACCCTCGGCACCGCGACCGTCAGCCTCGACGAAGTGACCGTGACGGCAACGGGCGAGCAGGAGCGCAAGCGCGAGACGGGCAACGTGATCAGCACGATCCAGCCGGCGCCGGAAATTCTCGCCGCG
>JBDUCS010000012.1:0-23666 GCA_040003335.1 Gemmatimonadaceae bacterium
TCCAGCTGATCATGGATTCGCTGCGCTACTGGGTGCAGGAGATGCACGTCGACGGCTTCCGATTCGACTTGGCGCCGGTGCTGGCGCGCGAGCTGTACGAGGTGAACCGGCTCGCCGAGTTCTTCAACATCATCCAGCAGGATCCTGTTCTCTCGCGCGTGAAGCTGATCGCCGAGCCGTGGGACGTGGGGCCGGGCGGCTATCAGGTCGGCAACTTCCCGGTCGGGTGGGCCGAGTGGAACGGGAAGTACCGCGACGCCGTGCGAAAGTTCTGGCGTGGCGACCGTGGGATGGTATCCGAGCTCGCGTCACGCCTGTCGGGCTCGAGCGACATCTACGCGCACAGCGACCGCTCGCAGTACGCGAGCATCAACTTCGTGACAGCGCACGACGGCTTCACGCTCGCCGACCTCGTGAGCTATGAGCAGAAGCACAACGTGGCGAACGGCGAGGAGAACCGTGACGGCACCGACGACAACATCGGGCGCAACTGGGGCGCCGAGGGGCGGACGGATGATCCGGCCACGCTGGAGATGCGCGGGCGGTCGCGGCGCAATTTTCTGGCGACGCTGATCCTGTCGCAGGGCGTGGCGATGCTGTCGCACGGCGACGAGCTCGGCCGCACCCAGGAGGGCAACAACAACGCCTACGCGCAGGACAACGAGATCAGCTGGATCGATTGGGATCTCGATGAAGAGGAGCGCGAGCTGCTGGCGTTCACGAAGAAGCTGCTCAGAATCAACCACTCCAACCCCGTGCTGCGGCGGCGCCAGTTTTTTCAGGGACAGGCCACGGAGACGGGTGGTCCCAAGGACTTGACGTGGCTGCGGCCCGACGGGCACGAGATGTCGGGGCACGCTTGGCACGATCCCGACAATCACACGCTGGGCATGCTGATCGACGGCGATGCAACGGACGAAACCGATGGGCGCGGCCGCCCCATCAAGGGCGACACGCTCCTCCTTCTCCTCAACGGCGGCCCGACAGAGGTTACATTCGTCACGCCGCCGCCCCAGCCGGGGCGCATCTGGGTTACCATGATCGATACCGCTTCCCGCGATCTGCACACCGTGCGCGATGGCCACGTCGTCCTGGCGCCGTTCTCGCTCGTGCTGCTGCGCCTCGGCACCGAGCGGCGCGGCACCACGCGCGTGCCGCACGCCTCGACGCCGAGCTGGAACGAGGCGATCCGGCCCGAGATCCCGGTGGAGAAAGACCCGACGCTTCGCCCCGCGCCCGAATGAGCAAGGACCGCCGCCCACCGGACGAGCAGAGGCGGGCTGCGGGCGCCATGCCGTCGGTACCGCGCAAGACGCCGCCCAACGGGACGCGTCCGCCGGCGGCGACGGAGATCATGATCGCCGAACTGAACCAACTCTTGGCGATCGAGCATCCCGACCCGCACCACATCCTCGGTGCGCACGCGGCAACGAGCGGCAACACGGAAGGTGTGGTGGTGCGCGCGCTGCATTCCGACGCGATCGCCGTACAGCTGATCATGCCGAGCGGCGCGACGGTGTCGATGGCCCCGATCGAGCGCGGATTGTTCTCGGCCTTCATCGGCGGCGCGTCGGTCCCGCTCCGCTACCGGCTGCGGTTCCATTTTCCCAGCGGCGGCACGTGGGAGCGCGGCGACCCATATCGCTTTCCCCCCGTGCTCGGGGAGATGGACCTGCACCTGTTCAACGAGGGCACGCACCACCGCTTGTGGGAGAAGCTCGGCGCGCATCCCAGGAAGATCGACGGCGAGGACGGCGTCGCGTTCGCCGTCTGGGCGCCGACGGCCAAGCGCGTGAGCGTTGTGGGCAACTTCAACGCCTGGGATGGCCGCACGTTCCCGATGCGCCGGCTGGGCGCGAGCGGGGTGTGGGAGATCTTCATTCCAGGCATCGAGGCCGGCGCGCTATACAAGTTCGAGATCGTGACGCAAGCCGGCGTGTGCCGCATCAAGACCGATCCGTTCGCCTTCGCGATGGAGACGCCGCCGGAGACGGCGTCGCGCGTGGTGCAGAGCGCGTACGCGTGGAAGGACGTTGCCTGGATGAAGTCACGCCCGACGCGCGACGTCGCGCACGAGCCCATGCACATCTACGAGGTGCATCTCGGTTCGTGGCAGCGCGTGCCGGAGGAGGGCTTCCGCTCGCTGAGCTACCGCGAGATCGCGCCGCGCCTCGCGGCGCACGTGAAGCGGCTCGGCTTCACGCACATCGAGCTGATGCCGATCATGGAGCATCCGTTCTACGGCAGCTGGGGCTACCAGGTGAGCGGCTACTACGCGCCGAGCAGCCGCTGGGGAACGCCCGACGATTTTCGCTTCTTCGTCGACACGATGCACGAGGCCGGCATCGGGATCGTCCTCGATTGGGTGCCGGCGCATTTTCCGAAGGATGACTTCGCGCTGCGGCGGTTCGACGGCACCGCGTTATACGAGCACGAGGACCCGCGGCTCGGCGAGCACCCCGATTGGGGGACGCTGATCTTCAACTACGGCCGGAACGAGGTCCGCAATTTTCTCCTGGCGAACGCGCTCTACTGGCTGAGCGAGTTTCACATCGATGGCCTGCGGGTCGATGCCGTCGCCTCGATGCTCTATCTCGACTACAGCCGCGAGCCGGGCCAATGGCTGCGCAATCGCTTCGGCGGCCGCGAGAACCTCGACGCGATCTCTTTTCTGCAGCAGATGAATCTGGCCGTGCACTACGAGCAGCCCGGCTGCTTCACGGTCGCCGAGGAGAGCACGAGCTGGCCCGGCGTGACGCACAACGTGAGCAGCGGCGGACTCGGCTTCACGCTCAAGTGGAACATGGGATGGATGCACGACTCGCTCGAGTACTTCGAGTCGGACCCCATGTACCGGACGTACAAGCACAACGAGATCACGTTCGGCATGTTGTACGAGTACAGCGAGCGCTTCGTGAATCCGCTGTCGCACGACGAAGTGGTGCACCTGAAGAAGTCGCTGATCGAGAAAATGCCGGGCGACGCGTGGCAGAGACTCGCGAACCTACGGCTCCTCATTACGTATCAGGTGACGCGTCCCGGCAAGTCGCTCGTGTTCATGGGAACCGAGGTCGGGCAGTCTCGTGAATGGAATCACGACTCGAGCGTGGACTGGCACCTGTCGGAGCAACCGGACCGACGCGGTCTCGACGCCTTCTTCGAGCAGCTCGGCCGCGTGTATCGCGAGCATCCGGCGCTGTGGGCGCGCGATTCTCAGCCCGATGGCTTTCGCTGGATCGACGCCGACGACCGGCTGAACTCGGTGTTCGCCTACGCGCGCTTCGCGGGCGACGAGCACGTGGTGGTGGTGATGAACTGCACGCCGCTGCCGCGATGGGGATACCGCATCGGCGTGCCGTCGTTAGGCACGTACGAGGAGATTTTCTCGAGCGACGATACGGCGTTCGGCGGGAGCACGGTGGAGACGGTGAAGAGCGTGCCGACGGACGAGATTCCGTATCACGGATATCCGCAGTCGATCGTGGTGTCGGTACCGCCGCTGGGCGCGATCGTGCTGGGATTGCGAGCCGGCGCGGCGTCGCCGAGTGGGTTGGCGGGCGAGGCGAGTGCGCCGCCGTCGCCGGAGGTCGAGCCGCGGAAGTCGAGCCGCGAGTGAGGTGACGGCAGTGCGTGTGCCTCGGAGAGCGAGACCACCAGCGTCGCTCTCGCACATCGTGTGCTTAAGAAGCGTCCGCCGCGTCGATCCGTGGGATGAAGCACCCGGCCTCGCCGTGCCGCACGTGCGCGAGCACGGAATCGGGAATGGCGGTGACTTCGAAGCGTGACACAGTCTTCTCCAGGTCGTTGGACGGACGTGGAGTCTAGACCGACCGCGGCGACGCGATCTATCCGAATCTCCCGCGCAAACCCATGCTTGCGCATGCGTCCTAGCCTTTGTCCGCATTCGGCATTCGTCCTCGCGATGTCGTGGTCGTCTCTGGCCTCGTGCGAGAAGCCGCCCGCAGCGCTGCCTGCACAGGGAGCGTCCGCTGCCGCGCCCGCGCCGGCGGCCATGGCTACGAAGGATTCCGAGCCCGCGGCCATCGTCGCCATTCGCGATCACTTCGCGCAGATCGAGCGCGAGCTTCCGACGTACCGCCTCGATTCCACCGACTTGATGGACAGGTCGGCCGAGGGCGGAGTGCTGTCCGCGTATCGCGCTGGCGACGCGCTACGAAAACTGAAAGCCAAGTACTACGGCGAAACTGGTCGCGCGACGGATAATTTCTACTATTGGCGCGATTCGCTCGTATTCGTGTACCGGCTCGACGAGCGCTACGACCGGACGCTGTCGGGGAAGGTCATCGCTCGCCAGGAGAACCGTTACTACTTCGATGGTTCGCATCTCGTTCGCTGGCTCGGACCCGACGGCCGAGCGGTACAACTCTCGTCACCGGAGGCGCACGAGGCGGAGACGCAGTATTTGAAGGATGACCGCGAGCTGCGCCTGCTGCTGCGAGCAGCCAGGGATGCGTCGGAACGAAAATGAGCGCCCGCGTCGCGCGCGCCCCTTATTTTCGGTTCTTGGCTCCTGCCTTGCCTCCGATGTGCGCCCACAGCGCGCGCTCCACCATCACCGGGCTCCACTCCCCGCCCAGCGCCTCGGCGCGATTCCGCAGCGCCGTCGCATAGCGCGCGTAGTAGGGGAGCGTCCACGCGACCGTGCCAAGGCCGGGAACCTGTCCCGCGACCAGCTCATCGAAAAACGGATAGAGCTCCGGCGCACTCGCCGCCGCCACGGCCGATGCCGTCGCCGGGCCCACACCGTCGAGCGTGGCCATCTCCACGACCGGCGCCGTTGGATGCGGTATTTTCGCCAGCGCGCTCGTGCTCGTCTCCACCACCAGCGATGGCGCGTTGCCGCGCACTCGCACGAGATTCGGCGCGCGCCACACGCCGCGCGCCATCTTCCACTCGGCGAGCCGCACCAGCTCCGGCAGCATCACGTGCGGGCGCCGTCGCGATGCAATCGCGCCCGGCAGCTCGTCGCGATACCACCGATCGAGCTCGGCCAGCGGCTTCACGCCCTGGCGGTCGACGACGTCGGCGTAGCTGTCGAGCGCCGCGCGCCACGGCGTCGTCGTCGTGGACGTCCAAAGGCTGGTCATCGGTCACGGCGTAGTGAAATGGTATACGCGAGACTGTCGGGGCCACCAATACTGCGCTCGCGCGGCTCGTCGCGCGATTTGCGCTCGACGCTTCTGCGCCGTATCTCTCGGCTCGACGCGGAATCGATCGACCTCCGGCTCGAGGGTGTCGCCCATGGAGTGGTCCGCCGCCATCCGAGAACACTTCGCGCGCGTCGCCGATGAGCGCGGCGTCGCCGGTCCCGCCGGCGAGCTGATCGCGCTCCTCGCCACCGGATGGACGGAACCCGGCGCGTACCTCGAGGTCGTGGACCGGCGCGGCGTTCGGCGCGAGGTGTGGTTTCACAAAGACCGCCTCGACCTCGTGCTCGGCTTCGTCGCCTTCGCGCTCGAGATCGGACGGCTCGATGCGGATCACCTGCGAGACGTGACGCAGCTGAAGGAATGGCTCGAGGTCGCCGACGGTGAGTTCGCCGCGTTCCGGCCGGCCGAGGTGGCGACGCTTCTGCAAGCGCAGCTGGAGGACATTCTGGAAGACTTCGAGATCGACTCGCCGGAAGATCTCTATCAGTTCGAGCTCCAGCGCGCGTTCGATCTGGGCTACGATCAGTATCTCACCTTCACGCGACCGGTGGTCGAGCGCGTGTGGGCCGAGCTGGCGGGGACGGTCGCCATTGCGTCCGCGGCGAGCAACGCCTCCACAATGCAGCTGCGCCGGCAGGCCGCGGCGCTCGAGCCGCTCTACCGGCTGGCGACGTCGCACGCGCCGCGCATCGGGGCTCGTCCCTGACGCGGGCCGGTGCGGCACACGGCGAGATGCACTCTTCCATGCGGCACGAGCGCGGGGGATTCTCCCATGCCGGCCGCCTCGGCATGGGTCTTCTCTCGACGACGTGATGATGCCGCTCGTCTTCGAGTGACGACGTACATTTTCCTCACCGACACGGGAGGAAATGCCGAATGCGCGACAAGGTCATCGTCATCACGGGTGCGAGCGGTGGCATCGGGGCCGCGACGGCCGCAGCGCTCGCGGCGCGCGGTGCATCGCTCGTGCTCGTCGCTCGCCGGGATGAGGCGCTGCGCGCGGTCGCCGAGCGCTGCGGGCCGGGCGCCCACGCGATCGTCGCCGACGTCACCTCGCGCGACGAGGTGCGCCGCGTCGTCGCGGACTCCATCGCTCGTCTCGGCCGCGTCGATGTGTGGCTGAACAACGTCGGCCAGGGGATCACCCGCGTGCCGACGGAGCTCACCGATGCCGACATCGACGACATGATGCGCATCAACATCAAGAGCGCGCTCTACGGCATGCAGGAGATCCTCCCGCACTTCAAGACGCGCGGCGACGGGCACGTGATCAACATCTCGTCGATGCTCGGGCGGATCCCCTTCGCGATCGTTCGCTCGGCGTACAACGGCACCAAGCACTTTCTCAACGCGCTCACGGCGAACTTCCGCACCGAGGTGCAGCAGACGCATCCCGGAATTCAATTCACGATCGTCTCGCCGGGTGTGGTTCGCACCGAGTTCGGCAAGAACGCGCGTCACGGCGGCCCCGACTCGCGCGAGCTCCCCGACTCGCAGAGCGCCGAGGAAGTCGCGGCGGTGATCGCCGGTGCGATCGAGTCGCGGCGGCCGGACGTGTACACCCGGCCCGGCTCCCGCGACCGTGTCGCCGGATACTACGCGTCGCTCGGCGAAGACCCCTGACGGATGCCTGGTGCGGGGACCGTCGTGGGCACGCCTGCTCGCCGTTTTTCTCTCTTTTATTTTTTCTCGATTCTCGCTCCCGCCAGCTGCGCGATCGCGCCGAGCGTCGTCTGCGCAGCGTTCAGGCCAAGGCGAAAATCCTTGTCGCTGAAGGTCGAGTACACGTCGGTCGGCTGGTGCCAGTGCGGATCCCAGCCGGCGCCGATCTCGCGGCCGCGCTCGTTCTCGCGCAGGCTGATCGACGGAATCAGATCCTGGAACGGCTGGCTGTCGGTGTTCGTCATGTGCGGACCGACCGCGGCCGGATAGTCCGTCGCGTACTTCTCGTTCGCCGCGTGAAAGAACCAGGCGAGCTTCTGCGATTCGGCCGACATCTTCGACGCGGACTGGAACTCGATGTTCACGTCCGCTTCCGGCCGCTGCTCCTTGCCCACCGTGCCGTCGCCATGCGGCATGCCGTGATCGAACATCATCATGTCGTGCTGGATCATGCCGAGCCATTTCGGCTCCGGATACTTGCCCGAGCCGGCCGGATTCTCTTTCCCTTGCAGCGCCTGCCGCTGATCGACGTACGCCCGCGCCCCGTTGAGTCCCGTCTCTTCGTTGTTCCAGAGCGCGAATCGGATCGAGCGATCCGTTTTCACGTCGGGGCTGCTGAAGATGCGCGCCAACTCCATCACGAGCGCGGTGCCGGACCCGTCGTCGTTCGCCGCCTCGCCCCAGCCATGGCCGTCCATGTGTCCGCCGACGATGTACATCTCGTCGGGATGCGTCGCCCCGACCTTGGTGCAAAAGACTTCCTCACGCGGGCCCGGCGCAGTCGGCTCCATGTTGAGCGCGCGCAGCTTGAGATCGGGCTGGAGGAGCGTGTCGGTGTTCACGCCCGTCCTAGCGCGGGTGCCGCGCAGCCGGCTGCCGCCCTGTCCCATGCCGTTCGCCGCGTTGCGCGCGGCCACCGCTCGCTGCGCCGCGATCGCCGCGCTGTCGGGACGCGCGCGCGGCGCCGGCGGCTCGTACGCGTACTTGATCCGCTCGGTGTTCGTGCAGCCGTAACTCTTGAGCTGCGCTTCGATCCAGTCGACGGCGTCGCGATTGCGCTTCGTTCCCTGACGCCGGTCGCCGAACTGGGTCAGTCCCTTGATCGTCGCCTTGTACTTCTCGAGATCGAGCCGGCCCGCCAGCACCCTGATCGGATCGGTCGCGCTGTCGGCCGGCGCTCCTTGGGCAAATGCGGGAGCGGCGAGGACGATCAGTCCCCAGCTGGCGGCGATGCAAGAGGTCGGTCGCATGAGGTCCCTGCCGGCGGCGGTGGGTGGGGCGATGATGATAACGCGCCATGGGGGTAGCGGACCAGGGAACGAACGGTAGATAGAACGCATGACGCAGGACACCAACGACACGCTCGTGCGCGCGATCGGCCTGCGCGCGCTGGCGGCGAACACTGTCAACAACATCATCGGCTCCGGGATCTTCGTGCTCCCGGCCGTCGTCGCCGCGACGCTCGGTGCGTCGGCGATGATCGCCTATCTCATCTGCGCCGTCGCCGTCGCACTCGTCGCCCTCTGCTTCGCCGAGTCGGGCAGCCGGGTGTCGGCGAGCGGCGGGACGTACGCGTACGTGGAGACGGCGTTCGGACCGTACGTCGGGTTTCTCGAGGGCGTCCTGCTGTTCGGCTCGCAGATCACTGCGAGCGCGGCCATCGCCACGGTGCTCGCCGGGTCGCTCGCCGTCCTCGTGCCATCGCTCGGCGGCACGCTCCCGCGCGCGGCCGTGCTCGTCGTGCTCTACGCGACGCTCGCGGTGACGAACATCCGCGGCCTGCGCTCCGGCGTTCGGCTCGTCGAGGTCGTGACCGCGGCCAAGCTGGCGCCGCTCGTCGCGCTCGTGATTGCCGGCGCGTTCTTCATCCATCGGGCGAATTTCGTCTGGACGCGTACGCCGACCTTCGCCGAGATCGGGACCGCGTCGCTTGGCCTCGTCTTCGCGTTCACGGGAATGGAGGGCGCGATGACGTCGAGCGGCGAGGTGAAGAACCCGTCGCGCACCGTGCCGCGCGCGCTTTTTCTCGGACTCGGGATGGTGACCGCGCTCTACGTCAGCGTGCAGCTCGTCGCGCAGGGCGTCCTCGGCGCAGACCTGTCGACCGACCAGACGGCACCGCTGGCCGCCGTCGCCGGCCGCATCTTCGGGCGGAGCGGGAGCGTTCTGATCGCTGTGGCGGCCGCCGTGTCGGCGTTCGGCTATCTGAGTGGCGACATGCTGGCGACGCCGCGCGTGTTGTTCGCCTTCGCGCGCGACGGATTTCTTCCGCGGTGGCTCGGCGCCGTGCATCCGGGGGCGCGCACGCCGGCGGCGGCGATCGCCGTGCATGCCGCCGTCTGTTGCGGCCTCGCACTCAGCGGGACGTTCGTCTCGCTGGTCGTGCTGTCGACCGTGTCGACGCTGTTCATTTACTTCACGTGCTGTCTTGCCACGATCGAGCTCCGGCGCCGCGACGTGCGCACCGACGGCGAGCCGTTCCGCATTCCCGGCGGTCCGTTGGTACCCGTGCTCGCGTGCGGCGTGGTGCTCTGGATGCTATCGAGCGCGACGCGCAAGGAGTTCACGAGCGTCGGCCTCGTGCTCGCCCTCGCGTCACTGCTCTACGCCGTGCGGCGCATCCGAACGCGAACGGGTGCGGCGCCGGCCACCATCGTCGCCTCCGAGACGTGATGCGGCGCGCGGCGCCGCTTACGCTTCTCGCCGCACTCGCCGCTCCACTCCCGGCGCAAGACGCGACGTGGCGCGACCCGTCGCCGCACACCGTGCGCTTCGTCGAGGCGAACGGCGTCCGCTTGCACGTGCTCGACTGGGGCGGCACGGGTGCGCTCGTCGTGCTCCTGCCCGGTTACGGGATGACCGCGCACGTCTACGACGACGTCGCTCCGCTGCTGGTGAAGTCGGGATATCACGCGGTCGCGATCACGCCGCGCGGCTTCGGCGAATCGTCGGCGTCCGACTCGGCCGCCTACACCATCGCCGCGGCGACGGACGACCTGCGGGCGGTGCTCGACTCGCTTCGCACCGGGCGCGTGGCGCTGGTCGCGCACTCGTTCTCCGGCCAGGTGATCACGCTCTTCGCGGCGCGCCATCCGGCTCGCGTCGCGAAGCTCGTGTATCTCGATGCGTTTCCGAACTACACGGCATTGCGCGGCGACGCGGTCGGTGATCGCGAGCCCGTCCAACCGCCTCCGTTCACAGGCGACACGACGATCGCGAACATCCGCGCCTGGCTCGTGCGCACGATTCACGGCACGTGGACGCCGGCGCTCGAGGCCGACCTGCACGCGAAGCCAGGCGGCGTCGAGGGCGCGCGACGGCGCTCCCTCTTTTCGCGCTTTCTGGAGGATCAGGCGCTGCATTCGTCTGACCTCACGCAGGTCGCGGCGCCCGCGCTGCAGATGTGCGCCGTCACGAGCACCGCCGCTCGCTATCCATGGCTCACCGCCGGCGCGCCCGAATTCGCGCGTGCCGACCACTACGACCGCGCGACGGAGCGCCCCTTCTGGCGGCGCGCATGTGCCGATTTCGCGCGGCAGGTTCAGCGGGGAACGACGGTCGACTTCCCCGGCGGCCACTACGTCTTTTTCTACGAGGCCGCCAAAACCGCGCGGATCATCGCGCGATTTCTGAACTAGAGGAGTCCGCTCTTCGACATACGTTTCGAGTAGCTTCGACTGCCCAACGATCAGCGAGGTGGGACGTGCTCGCCTACATCACCAAGCTCTACGACCATCTCGCGTGGGCCGACGCGCGCGTGCTCGATGGGCTCCGCTCGGCGTCCGGCAGCGACCCGCGCGCGCTCGAGCTTTACGCGCACGTGATCGGCGCCGAGCACGTCTGGCTCGCTCGACTCGAGGAGCGCGCGGCGACTGTCGCCGTCTGGCCCGCGCTGTCGCTCGACGATGCGGCCGCTCTCGCCGCGGAGAACGTGCGCGGCTTTCGCGCGTTCCTGAGCGGGCTCGATGCCGGCGCGCTCGCGCGCGAGGTCGCCTACCGCAACAGCGCCGGCCTCCCATTCCGCACCGCGACCGAGGACATCCTGATTCACGTCGCGATGCACGGAACGTATCACCGCGGGCAGGTCGCGCTCGTCGTGCGAAATGCCGGTGGCGAGCCGGCGCCGACGGACTTCATCGCATATGTCCGCGGCGCTCCGGCGGCGACGCGAGTGGCACCGAAGCCGTGAGCGAGCGCGCGTCGGCATGCTGCGACGCCGGCGGCCGCATGGCGCGCCGCATTTGACACCCGCCGTCCTTCGCGGGATATTCGCGACGGCACCACGCCCCGCTCACGGTCGGCGTTGGTGGCCCTGGAGCGAGCATGCCCGTGAACGTGCACGCCGCGCCGCTCCGCCAGCGACGCCATCGTCTCGATCGTCGATTGCCGCGAGCGCCGGATAGGCGCTCGTGACCGATCCGCTGCGCAGCGCCATCGAGTCCGCGCTCGGATGCCAATACGATATCCTCCGGCCGCTCGGCCGCGGCGGCATGGGCGTCGTGTACCTCGCGCGCGAGCGATCGCTCGAGCGGCTCGTCGCGATCAAGGTGCTCCTCCCCGCGTCGTTCAGCACGGCCGGGAGCCGCGAGCGATTCCAGCGCGAGGCGCGCACCGTCGCCGCGCTGGCGCACCCGAACATCGTGCCGCTCTACACCTTCGGCGAAGTCGACGACATCGGCTACTACGTTATGGGTTATGTCCGCGGCGACTCGGCCGCCGAGCGGCTGCGGCTCGAGGGGCGTCTGTCGCATGGCGAAGCGCGGCGCATCGTCGCCGAGCTCGCAGACGCGCTCGACTACGCGCACCGCCACGGCGTGGTGCACCGCGACATCAAGCCCGCGAACGTGTTGATCGACGACGAGTCCGGCCGGCCGATGCTGGCCGACTTCGGCATCGCCAAGATGCCGAGCACCGGCGAGTCCCTGACCGCGACCGGCGCGGCCATCGGAACACCGGGCTACATGTCGCCAGAGCAGGCGGTCGGTGCGCGCGAGATCGACGGCCGCAGTGACATCTACTCGTTGGGCGTGCTCGCGTACGCGATGATTGCCGGACGCGAGCCGTTCGTGGGCGAGAACGCGCAGCAGATCATGTTCAAACACGTGATGGAAGAGCCCCCGTTGCTCCGCAGCTTCGCGGCCGGCGTGCCCGAGGATCTCGAGTCGGCAGTGATGCGCTGTCTCTCCAAGGACGTGAACGACCGCTGGCAGGATGCGCGCAGCCTGATGACCGCGCTCGGCCACGAGTTGGGCGAGGACGCATCGACGCCGCAGGAATTGCGTGACATGCCCGGCTTCGGAAGCTGGGCGGTGGTATGGGCGCTGGCGTGGAGCGCGATCGCGATAGTCAATCGCGACGCGCCGCTCACCGCGGTCATCTGCGCGCTGTTCGCGCTCATCGTCCCGGCGGGCTTTCTGCTCCACGTCGCGAGCATGCAGCGCAAAGGGCTGCGCGTGATGCAGATCGTGCGCGTTTCGTTTTGGCCGCCGAAGTGGTGGGGGATGTGGTGGCCGCGCGCGCTGCGACGGCCGGGTGACTTGTGGATGCGGCTGCCGCTCGCTGCGCGGGCGGCGCGCCTGCTCCTCAGCGCGTTTCTCATCGCGGTGCCGCTGGCGATCATCCTCGACCGGCGCTCGGTATGGGAGCTGGCGGGCGGTGCCCCGGTGCGGGCGATCGCGCTCGCTGTGCTGGTGCTCTTCACCACGGGCACGGCCGCCGTTCTCATCGCGGTAATCCGATGGGCACATGTGCGTGGTCTCCCGGCACGCGAGATCGTGCGCCTCCTCTGCGGTCCGACGACCGTTTCAGCGTCGTGGATGTCGCCGACGATGGCGCGGCTCCTCGTCGCGGCGCCCGCGGCCACGGAGCACGTCGTGGTGGCGGCGGCTCCTGACTCGCCGCACGAGTGTGTGCGCGCCGTCGCCCGCATCGCCCAGTCGCTGACCGGGAGTGCGCGCGAGGTCGGCACGCTCGCCGCGACGACAGCCCGTCAGCTCCTCGGTGAAATCGACATCCTCGACGCCGAGATCGGTGCGCTGGCGCGCGACGGCGACCCCGAGGAGATTCCTCGACTCGAGCAGCGGCTCGCCGGGATCGCCGCGACCAACGTATCGGAGACGGTCGAGCAGGCGCAGATGCGGCGCCTGGTCGCTGAACAGCTCGAGCTGCTGCGGCTCATGAGCACCCGGCTCGATGTGGCGACGCGGCGCCGCGCGCATCTGGCTCAGATCCAGCGCGCGATTTGGAGCGAGCTCTCGAAACTGTCGGCCGCCGCGCCGTCGGCTGGCGCGGAGAGCCAGGCGATCTACGCCAGGGTTCGCGATCTGTGCGCGGGACTCGAAGAGCGCCCGACTCCCGTGGCGAGCGAGTAGACTCCCCGCGGATGTCGGACTGCATCTTCTGCCGCATTCTGGCCGGCGAGCTGCCCGCCACCTTCGTCCATCGCGATGAGCGGTGCGCCGCGTTCATGGACATCCAGCCGGTGAATCCGGGCCACGTGCTGCTCGTGCCCGTGCGGCACGCGACGTACCTCGCCGACCTCGACGTCGAGACGGCCGGGGAGATGATGCAGCTCGCCCAGCGCCTCGGCGCCGCACTGCGGCGGAGCGGGCTGCAGTGCGAGGGCGTGAATCTCTTTCTCGCCGACGGCGCGGCGGCGATGCAGGAGATCTTTCACGTGCACCTGCACGTCTTTCCGCGATTCGCCGGCGACGGCTTCGGCCTGCGCTTCGGTCCGAGCTATCACGAGAGGCCCGCGCGGGTGGCGCTCGAGACGACCGCGGCGGCGATTCGCGAGGCGTTGCCGAGGGAGGAGGGGTTGGGGGTCGGGAGCACTGCCTTCTAGTGTCCGATCTCGCCACGCTCCGCGCCCTCGAACACTCGCTGTCAATCGCCGGGTGCCTCGGCGCGGGCGACCGCCTGCCGCTGCTGGACCGCGAGCGGGCGGGTCTCGACGACAGCCCCGTTGGCGCGACCCTCGTCGACGGCGTCGTCACCGCGCTGGCGTTGCGCCGCTGCGGCCTCACCGCCGTGCCCGACGCGGTGTGGCAGTTGCCAAATCTCGAGCGCTTGTCGCTCGCGGACAACGCACTCGTCGCCCTCCCGGCGGAGATCGCCGAGCTGCGCGCGCTGCGGAAGCTCTATCTATTCGGCAACCGCCTCTTATCGCTTCCCGACTCGATCGGCGCGCTGGCCGAGCTCGATACGCTGGACCTCAGTCATGGAAACGAGCTCACCACGCTCCCCAACTCCCTGGGCCATCTTCGCAAGCTCGCCGTTCTGTACGCGAGCGATCTCAAGCTCGCGTCCGTTCCCGAGTCGCTCGGCGAGATGCGGTCGCTCCGCTATCTCAACCTCAGTCACAACCGGCTCACGGTGATCCCAGACGAGCTTGGCCGACTGGCGAGTCTTCTCGAGCTGCGACTCTGCGACAACGCGCTGGCCGCGCTTCCCGATTCGATCGGACGGCTCACGGCGCTCGTCGAGCTGCACGCCAACGGCAACCGGCTCGCGAGCCTCCCCGACTCCATCGGTGCGCTCCGCCGACTACGGGTGCTGCGCCTCACGAACAACGTCCTCACTTCGCTGCCCGAATCGGTGCGGGACCTCGGCCGACTCAGGCACCTGGAGCTGCGCGGTAATCGTCTCGGCGCGCTCCCGGCATCCCTCGGCGCGCTCCGCGAGCTCGTCGAGCTCGACGCCCGGTCGAATCGTGTGACGTCGGTCGACCGGAGCCTCGGCGCGCTCGATCGGTTGGAACGGCTCGACCTGCGCTGGAACCCGCTACCGGCCGCCGACGTTGCGACCGATCGGTTGAGCGTCCGAGGTTGCACTGTCTGGTTGTAACGCTAAACTCCGCCTAACGAGTCCCGGCATTCCGTGGCGAAACGCAGGCCAGGTGCGTCTATCAGGCATCGGGCGCCATTTCGGGGCGCTCGCGTTTGTAGCAATTCCCATATCGGACACGTCTAGCGTGACTCGATCCACACAGCTGGTACTCGCTTCCGTCGCGGTCGTCGTGATGAGCTGTGGACCGAAAATCCCGGATCGCCCGCCTCAGTTGATGTGGCGCGGATGCTACCGTGTCGTGGTTCCCGGTCAGCCCGATACCACGCGCCTTGCGCTCGACACGTTGCCCGGCACGACGCCGGCCGGCCCGGTCTACTGGCTTCGTACACTCGACAGCATGGCGCCTGGCGGCCACCAGGGTTGGTGGCGCGTCGCGAACCTCAGGGGTGCGGAGATCTCCTGGGAGCGCCGCGACGGTGACGTGCACGTGCTGCTCAGCCGCGAACAGAAGGGAATGATCGGATATATGTGGACCGCTGATGCCCGCCACGCGCCTGACGCACCCACCGTGACGGCGATCAAGTCCATGTGCCCGCCCGGCGCGCTCGGCAAGTAAGTCGGCGTCGAGGTCAGAACGCGTCAGAGTTCGGAAGGGCGATAGACAACTCCTCGCACACCCCTCATATCTGTCGAGGAACGGACCGAGGAGCCTTCGCGCGGTCCCGAGCCCGAGCCCCTACTCCCTAGCCCCTCGCCATGCGTCTCATTCGACTCCCACGTGCCGCCCTCGTGATACTCGTGCCGGCGTTCGCCGGCGCACAGGGCAAGGCGACGGGATCGGCGTTTGCCGGCGTCATTCGAGCCGCGACGGACAGCAGCGTCATCGATCAAGCCGAGATTGCGTTGAGTCCGGGCAATCAACACGCGACCACGGGCAACGATGGACGCTTTCGGATGCCAGTCGAGCGGGGGACGTACGTCGTCCGAATTCGCCGCGTCGGATTCCAACCGGTGTCGTCGTCGATCACCGTCGCGGCGGGCGAGACGCTCGAAGCGATTATTTTCCTCGATTTCGCGCCGGAAGTGTTGACGCCGTCCGTGACGCGGTCGAGTGCCGTGCCGGCGAATCTCTCGGAGTTCGAGCAGCGGCGGTCCGGCGGGCAGGGGCGATTCATCAGCACGCTGGAGCTCGCGTCGGCGCACTTCAGCTCGCTCACCGATGTGCTGCGCGCCAAGCTTCCCGGCATCCAGATCACCAAGATCAACGATGGATCGGACCGGCTCGTCATGATCAGCGGCCGGGGCCGCACTGATGGCGCGCTGAACCGGGCGACGGGACTGCGGCCATGCATCATCCGCTTCGTGATGGACGGAACGCTGATCGAGCGGTATGACCTTGCCGATTTTGCCACCGCCGACATCGCAGGCATCGAGCTGCACGATCCCGCCACCACGCCCGCGCAGTACCGCGTCGGCCAGGACGTCGGCTGCGGAACGTTGCTCGTGTGGTCGAGGAGACAGTAGAAAGGCGACGCCCGACGCCCATCGCCAGCCTCGACATAGCGCCTCCCTCCCGGTAGAGTGGTGTATTGACTCACTGCAGAGAGGGACCGCATGACCCGCTTCGCGCTCGTAATACTCGGCGCCGCCTCCCTCGCGGCGGCATCGCCCACGCCCACGTCGTCCGCGGCCGCCGCACCCGCGGCGGCGCGCAAGACGGTCGCGATTCTCTACTTCGACAACTACACCGGCCGCGCCGATTACGACCCGATCGGGAAGGGCATTGCGTCGATGATGATCACCGACCTCTCGTCGGTGCAGGAGATTCAGCTCGTCGAGCGCGATCACCTGCAGGAGCTGATCAAGGAGATGGACCGGCAGGGCACGAAGTACTTCGACTCGTCGACCGCGGTGAAGGTCGGCCGCCTCGCTGGCGCGGAGTACGTCGTCGCGGGCGCGGTGAATGCCCTCCAGCCGAAGATCCGGCTCGACACGCGCGTCATCCGCGTGCAGACCGGCGAGATCGTCAAGACCGCGCAGGTAACCGGCCAGGAAGACCAGTTCTTCGATCTCGAGCAGAAGTTGTCGAAGCAGCTGATCGATGGCCTGGCGATCGCGCTCTCGCCTGAGGAGCAGGCCGCGCTGCGCGAGCGGCAGGAGGCGAACCGCATCGACGCCATGTCGACGGTGCTCAGCGTGTCGCAGGCGCTCGCGGCGTCCGACCGCGGCGACTACCTCGATGCCGTGCAAAAGATTCAGCCGGCGCTCACGGCCTCGCCCAACTCGATGATCGTGCACGTCGTCTACGACGAGCTGAAGCGGCGCGCTGCCGACAAAGCGAAGGACAAGGTGAAAGAGGGGATTAGGGGCCTGTTCCGCCGTCCCTAGAACCGAGTTGCCGCAATCGCCACTGCTGCGCTCCCTCGCCGATCGCGTCGGGATCGTACCGGAGTACATCGACCAGACGGGCCGCGAGCGCCGTGCGACGAGCGATGCCACACGCATTGATCTCCTCGCCGCGATGGGGATCGACGCGTCGACCGAGGGCGCCGCGCGCGATGCGTTCGAGCGGCTCGACACCGAGGCGCGGGCGCGGTGCCTCGACCCGGTGCGCGTCGTTCGCGGCCCGACCAACGTGCCGCACACCGTCCAAGCCCGCATCGACGTCGCCGGCGATGCCGAGTACCCCGTCACGCTGACGAACGAAGACGGCACGCGGCGCGAGAGCGATGGGCGTGCCCGAGTGGCTCTGGGCTACGTCGAGGTTCCGCTGCCCATCGGCGGCGCGCCGCACTCGACCGGCTATCACACGATGCGCGTCGAGCTCCGCGTCGGCGACGTCGTGCGCGAGGCACAGCAACTCCTCATCGTCGCGCCCGAACGCTGCCTGACGCCGGATGAGCTGGTCGGTCGTGAGCCGCGCCTCTTCGGGTTGACGGCGAACCTCTATTCGCTGCGCAGCGCCAGAAACTGGGGGGTCGGCGACTTCACCGATCTGGCGGACGTCGTGTCGTGGGGCGCCGAGGTCGGCGCGGCGTTCGTCGGCGTGAATCCGCTGCACGCGCTCCACGATCGCGGCGGCGACATCAGCCCCTACAGCCCGATCAGCCGTCTCTTCCGCAACGTCATCTACATCGACGTGGCCGCCGTCCCCGAGGTGCGGGAGTCGGCCGGTTCGATTCCGACGCCCAACGCCGCGAGGCTCGCGCGCATCCGTGGCGGCGATCGCGTTCACTACGACGAGGTGACTTCGACCAAGCGCCGCGTGCTCGACCTGGCCTTCGACCAGTTCGTGCGGCATCACCGCGACGGCCACACGGCGCGCGGCGACGCGTTCCGCGAGTATGTCGCCGGCGCTGGCCGCGCGCTCGATGATTTCGCGACGTGGATGGCGCTCAGCGAACTGTTCTCGGGCGATCCGTCGGGCGGGCGTGATTGGCGCGTGTGGCCGGCGGTGTACCGCGATCCGCACTCGGCGGAGGTCGCCGCCTTTCGCATCTCGCACCGCGATCGCGTCGATCTGCATCGGTGGCTCCAATTCGAGGCCGACCGCCAGCTCGCCGGCGCGGCCGAGCGTGCCCGCGCCGGCGGTATGCCTGTCGGCGTCTATCAGGATCTTGCCGTCGGATCGTCGCCCGCCGGGAGCGATGCGTGGGCCTACCAGTCCCAGTTCGCGCGAGGGGTGTCGCTCGGCGCCCCGCCCGACGCGTACGCGCGACAGGGACAGAACTGGGGACTTCCGCCGCTCGATCCGCGCGCGCTGGCCGCCGACGGCTATCGCTACTGGATCACCCTCCTCCGCTCGGCGTTCCGACACGCGGGCGCGCTGCGCATCGACCACATTCTCGGGGCGTTCCGGCAGTTCTGGATCGCCGACGGCAAGAGTGGCGAGGAGGGCGCGTACGTGCGCTTTCCGACGCAGGAGCTGTTCGCAATCCTGGCGCTCGAGAGCCGCCGTGCCGGCGCGGTGGTCGTCGGCGAAGATCTCGGCACCGTCCCGCCCGAAGTGCCAACAGCGCTGAAAGCGTGGGGCATCATGTCGAGCAAGGTGCTGCAGTTCGAGCGGGAAGGAGACGCGGCGTACAAGCCGAGCTGGACGTACGAGCCGCTCTCGCTGACGACAGCGGACACGCACGATATGGCGACGATCGCCGGCTTCTGGCGCGGCCGAGACATCGAGATCCGTGGTGCGGTCGGCCTGATCGCCGGCGAGCGCGAGATCGAACTGGCGCGCGTGCATCGCGCCAAGGAGCGGCAGCGGCTGCGCGAGCGGCTGACGGCCGACGGCACGATCGACGAAGGGTTGCCGGTCGTTACTCGTCCATCCTCGCCGGAGCTCGCCGCGCGGGGATCCCCCCCCGAAATCGAAGATACGACATCGCACGCCGGCGACTCCCATCCTTCTGCCGCCGACGACACCGCCGCGTTGCGTGGTGCCGTCCACGCATTCCTCTGCAGTACGCCGGCCGCACTCGTCGGCATCGCTCTCGACGACATCACCGGCGAGGTCGAGCCCGTCAACGTCCCCGGTGTCGGCAACGACCTCTTTCCCAACTGGTCGCGCCGCATGCGCATGCCGATCGACGACCTTCGGTCGAGTGCCAGCGTCGTGGCGGCCCTCCGCGTCGAGGATCGTGGATCGCACATCGCGGATCGCGGGTTGTCAAACAACCCTCGCGGATGACCGCTGCACGCCTACCGATAGGAGTCGAGGCTGAGGCGAGTCGCGATCCGCGATATGCGATCCGCGCCACCTACCGCCTTCAGCTTCACCAGGGCTTCCCGCTCGCCCGCGCCGCCGAGCTCGCCGCCTACCTCGCCGCGCTCGGCGTGTCGCATGCGTACGTCTCGCCGCTCGCCGCCGCGCGCCCCGGGAGCGCGCACGGCTACGACGTCGTTGATCCGGCGCGCGTCAATCCGGAGCTCGGCGGCGACGCCGCCTTTCGCGCGTTCGTGAGCGCGCTGCACGAGCGCGCGATCGGCCTCGTGCTCGACCTCGTTCCGAACCACATGGGCACCGGCGAGCACAACCCCTACTGGGACGACGTGCTCGCGCGCGGTCGGTCGTCGCCATATGCCGATTGGTTCGACATCGACTGGAACCCGTCGCGGCGCTCGCTGCGCGGAAAGATTCTTCTCCCCGTGCTCGGCGCCCCGCTCGACCGTGTCATCGCCAACGGCGAGCTGCAGCTCGTTCGGCACGGCGACTGCGCTCGCCTGCGCTATCACGACCACTCGTTCCCGCTCGATCCGGCGACGACCGCGGGCGCGCACGCCGGTCTCCGCGCGCTCCTCGATGCGCAGCATTATCAGCTCGTCTCCTGGAAGCGCGCCGCGAACGAGATCAACTACCGCCGCTTCTTCGACGTCACCGAGCTCGTCGCGCTGCATTCGCACCGCGATGACGTCTTTCTCGCCACCCACGCGCTCCCCCTCGCCTGGCTCCGCGATGGCGCGGTCGACGCGCTCCGCATCGATCACATCGACGGCCTCCTCGAGCCGCTCGCCTACCTCGAGCGGTTGCGCGCAGCCGCCGGTCCGCGCACGCCAATCTTCGTCGAGAAGATCCTCATCGGCGACGAGCGGCTGCGTGCCGCCTGGCCGGTCGAGGGAACGACCGGCTACGAGTTTCTCAATCGGCTGGAGTCGCTCTTCGTCGACCCGCCGGGATTCGCCGCGATCGACGAGCGCTACCGCGCGCTCCTGCGCATCGCCCATCCGTCGGTCGGATTTCGCGAAGCGGCCATCCGCGGCAAGCAGCTCATCTTGCGCTACACGCTCGAAGCCGACGTCCACCGGCTCGCCCGCCTCGCCGCCCCGCTCATGCGTGGCGTGCGGCGCGATGACATTCGTGAGGCGATCGTGCATGTCGTCTCCTGTCTCACTGTCTATCGCACCTACGTCAGTCGTGACGCACCACCGTTGGCCAGTCACGACCGCGCCGAGATCGAGGGAGCGCTCGCGCTCGCCGCGCACCGTGGCTCGCCGCCGCCGGCCGCGTTCGCCCAGCTCGGCGATCTCCTCCTCCTGCGCGGCGCCGACGCGATGAGCGAGGGCGAGCGCGCCGATCGCGTCTCCTGGGTCGAGCGGTTTCAGCAGCTCACGTCACCAGCCACCGCCAAGGGAGTCGAGGACACCGCGCTCTATCGCTACGTGCCGCTCGCCTCGCTCAACGAAGTCGGCGGCGAGCCCGACCGGCCGCTCGGCGAGTCGTTAGACATCTTCCACGCATCGAATGCCGAGCGAGCACTGCACTGGCCGGCGACGCTCAATACCACGACGACGCACGACACGAAGCGCAGTGGCGACGTGCGCGCCCGCCTCGACGCGCTCTCCGAGATGCCCACTGAATGGTGGGCCGCCGTCACGCGCTGGCGCGCCATGAATCGCGGCTTCCGCGCGCGGCTTCGCGGGCGCGGACTCCCCGACGCCAACGCCGAGTATCTGTTCTACCAGTCTGTGGTCGGCATTTGGCCCGACACGGTGCCGCGCGGCGGCGACCTCGCCGCGCTCCGCGACCGGCTCGCCGAGTACATGCGCAAGGCCGCCCGCGAGGCAAAGGCGCGAACGGCGTGGACCGCGCCCGACGAGCCGTACGAGAACGCGTTGCGCGACTTCATCGAGCGAGTGCTGCGCGATGGCGACAATGCGTTCATCGCCGATGTCCGTCGGTTCGTCGAGGACGTCGCGCCGCTCGGCCGCTGGAACGCGATCGCCCGCGTGACGCTCCATCTCGCGTCGCCCGGCACGCCGGACCTGTATCAGGGTGACGAGCTCTGGAACCATGCGCTCGTTGATCCCGACAACCGACGCCCCGTGGACTTCGGCGCGCGCGCGCGCCTACTCGGCGCGCTCGCCGCGGAGTGGGAGAGCGGCGATGCGACGCTCCGGGAGCGCTTCGCCGCCGGCCTCGTCGCGCGCGCCGCCGACGGACGCGTGAAGCTGCACGCGACCCATCGCGCCCTCCTCGCCCGGCGCGCGCACCCCCAGCTGTTCGCGCGTGGCACGTATATCCCCTTGCAGGCCTCGGGACCTCGCGCGAATCACATCGTCGCCTTCGCCCGCACCTGGGGCCGCAGTGCCGCCATCGTGATCGCCCCCCGATTGACCGCCGCACTCGGCGGCTCGCGCCGTCCGCCAATTGGCGCCGTTTGGTCGGGCACGACTATTCGGATCCCCCCCGAGCTGCGCGAGATCAGCCAGTGGCGCGATTGGTTCACGGACGCCATCACAACCATCCCGACCAATGTCGAGTCGCTATTGCGGAATTTCCCGGCCGCCGTACTGACATCTGACATCTGACGCCCGACTTACACGAGAGCCGACCAGCCAATTATTGTTCGACATGGATCACAGAGTCGCATATTTCTCGATGGAGATCTGCCTCGAGCAGGAGATCCCCACGTACAGCGGCGGGCTCGGCGTGCTCGCCGGCGATACGCTCCGCAGCGCCGCCGACGCGCGCGTACCGATGGTCGGCGTCACGCTCCTCCACCGGAAGGGCTACTTCGTCCAGCATCTGGACGCGGCCGGACAGCAGGCGGAGTCGGCGGCCGTCTGGCGGCCGGAAGAGCGGCTCGAGCTCCTGGAACCCACCGTCGCCGTCGCCATCGAGGGACGGCGCGTTGCCATCCGGGCGTGGAAGTACACCGTGCGCGGACTCTCCGGCGGCGAGGTCCCGGTGTTCCTGCTCGACACCGCGCTCCCCGAGAACGATGAATGGGACCGCACGCTGACCGACACCCTCTACGGCGGCGACGTGTACTACCGGCTCTGCCAAGAGGTCGTCCTCGGCATGGGCGGAGCGGCAATGCTCCAAGCGCTCGGGTTCACGGGCGACGTGCACTATCACATCAATGAAGGACACGCTGCCCTCCTCACGATCACGCTGTTGGAGCGGCATCTCGCCGGCCACTCGGCGTGGGATGCGGGCGATGTTGATCTCGAGGCCGTGCGCCGGCGATGCGTCTTCACGACGCACACCCCAGTGCCGGCCGGCCACGACAAATTTCCGATGACGATGGTCCGTCAGGTGCTCGGTGATCCCGTCGCGTCGCTGATCGAAACGGCTCGCGGCACCGACGATCTCGGGCAGCTCAACATGACGTACCTCGCCCTCGCGCTGTCACGCTTCATGAACGGTGTCGCGATGCGCCATCGCGAGGTCTCTCGGGAGATGTTTCCCCGCTTTCCGATCGACTCGATCACCAACGGCGTACACGCGGTCACGTGGACGTCGGAGCCCTTTCGCGGGCTGTTCGACGCGCGCATTCCCGAGTGGCGGCGCGACAACCTGTACTTGCGTTACGCCGTCGGCATTCCCCTCGCCGATGTTCGGGCGGCGCACGCGGTCGCCAAAGCGACCCTGATCGCCGAAGTCGCTCGCCGCAGCGGCGTCGCGCTCGACCCCACCGTGCTGACGATCGGCTTCGCCCGGCGCGCCACGCCGTACAAGCGCGCCGATCTGATCTTCACCGATCTCGACCGTCTCCGTGCGATCGCCGCCGACGCCGGCAAGCTCCAGATCGTCTTCGCCGGGAAGGCGCATCCGGCCGATACCGGCGGCAAAGCACTGATCGCACGCATTCACCAGGCCGCAGCCGAGCTCTCGGACGCCGTCCGCGTCGTCTATCTCGCGAACTACGACATGGCGCTCGCACAGACGCTCGTGCCGGGCGTGGACCTCTGGCTCAACAATCCGCAGAAGCCGCTCGAGGCGAGCGGCACCAGCGGGATGAAGGCGGCGCTCAACGGCGTGCCGTCCTTGAGCGTGCTCGACGGCTGGTGGATCGAGGGACACCTCGAGGGCGTCACCGGTTGGAAAATCGGGCAGACGAACGAGCCCGATGACCCCGGGGCCGACGCCGCCGATCTGTACCTCAAGCTCGAGCGCGTCATCCTCCCGCTCTTCTACGCCCTGCCCGACGCCTTCGCCGAAGTGATGCGACATGCCATTGCGCAGAACGGCAGCTTCTTCAACACGCAGCGCATGGTTCGGCAATACGTCCACAACGCGTACTTCCCGCCGGCGGTGGCCGCGGCGGT
>JBDUCS010000215.1:0-7086 GCA_040003335.1 Gemmatimonadaceae bacterium
CGTTGACGAACGGGATGTCGAAGCGGCCGGTCGAATCGGCCTGCGCGACAAAGACCGTGCTGTCGGGCCGCCGCACGGCTTCGACAAAGGCGAGCGGGATACCGCGCCCGCGCGCCCAATCGTAGACGATGCCGGCGATTCGTCCCCCGGGAAACGACGGCCCGGTGGAGAAGCTGACCGTGCGCCGCTCCTTGCTCACGTTGGCGCGCAGGTCGCTCACGCCTTGGAGCATCGTGATCGTGTAGACCGTGTTCGGTCGCCAGTCGCGGCGCCCGCGCACGGTGACCGACGAGCGATGCCAGTCGATGCGCGCGTCGCCGTCGCGCGGTGAGAGGAGAAAGAGCGACCGAAGCGAGGTCTGGCCCGTGCCGCGATCGTTCACGACTTCATCGAACTGGAAGACGACCGCCTTTGGCCGCGCGTTGACGGCGCCGCTCTCCGGCGACACGGCGACGAGCTTCGGTGGCAGCTTGTCCTCCGGGCCGCCCGGAGGATAGGCGGCGTTCGCGCAGGCGAGCACGGCCGTCGCGACGACGACCGCGGCCACCGCGCTCAGCGCCCGCACAGCGTCGCCACCTTGGCCGCGAGGTGTTCGCGGCGCGCCGACCAGTCGCGCTCCTTGTGCCGCTCGGCCTCGACGACGTGCGCCGGCGCGCGCGACACGAAGCCATCGTTGCCGAGCCGGCCGCGCAGCGCGCCGAGCTGTTGCTCGAGCGCGGCGAGCTCGCCCGTGAGGCGCGCGCATTCTTTGTCGACATCGACCGCGCCGGCGAGCAAGAGGTAGAGCTCCGAGCCGTCGGCGAGCATGGCCTGCGCGGCCGGCTCGGCCGGCGCGCCGGTAGCGATGGTGATCGCCGCCCGCACACCGGGCAGCCGGCCGGTCATCGCCGCGTCTTCGGCAAAGATACGGCGCGCCTCATCGGTCGCCGGCATGATCGCGACGGCGATCGCCGTCGCAGGCCCGATGTTGTACTCGACGCGCAGTTGGCGAATGCGCAGCACCGCGTCGCGAACGCGCTCGAACTCCTCGGCGTCGTTGCCGCGCTCGTCCGGTAGCGGCACCCGAATGGTCGGCCACGCGGCCGCGGCGACGAACGCGCCGTCGACGCGGCCGGGAAGACGCTGCCACAGCGCTTCCGTGATGAACGGCACTACGGGATGCAGCAGCCGCAGCGCCTGGTCGAAGACATGCACGAGCACCGAGCGCGCGACGTCGGCGTCGTCGCCGCCGGCGAGCAGGCGCGACTTCGTGCTCTCGAGGTACCATGCCGCCAGCTCGTCCCACGTGAATCGGCGAGCGACCTCGGTGAACTCCATCAGCCGGAGGCCGATGTAGCGCTCGCTCTCGCCCCAAAGGGCGCCGGCCGCGGGATGCGCGGCCCCGAGCGCGGCGTCGACTTCGGCAATGGCGGCGTCGAGCCGCGCCAGAATCCACCGATCGGCGCGCGTGAGGCACGCGGCGTCGATCTCGCCCAGCGCGCGCACGGCGCCCCCCTCGACATTCGACAGGAGAAAGCGGCCGATATTCCAGAGCTTCGTCACGAAGTTGCGGCCGGGCGCGAACGACTCCTCGAGATTGTCGGGGTCGAGCTTCACGTCCGTGCCGTACCCCATCCCCGAGATGACCGTGTAGCGCAACGCGTCGGCGCCGAAGCGCGCGACGACGTCGAGCGGGTCGATCCCGTTGCCGAGCGACTTCGACATCTTCCGGTTGTGCACGTCGCGCACCATGCCGTTGAGGTACACGGTGTGGAACGGCGCGCGCCCGAGAAAGAAGTAGCCCGACATGATCATCCGGGCGACCCAGAAAAAGATGATGTCGGGTCCGGTCACCAAGACGTCGGTTGGGTAGAACGCGCGCAGGTCGAGCGCCGTCTCGTCGGGCCAGCCGAGCGTGGAGTACGGCCAGAGCTGCGACGAGAACCAGGTGTCGAGCACGTCCTCGTCCTGCCGCACCGCGCCGCCGCACGTCGCGCAGGCCGAGACATCGTCGCGGCTGACGATCGGCTCGCCGCCGCACGCGTCGCAGTACCAGACCGGGATGCGATGGCCCCACCAGATCTGCCGCGAGATGTTCCAGTCGCGGATGTTCTCGAGCCAGTTGACGTACGTCGCCTCCCAGCGTTCCGGCAGAATGCGCACGCTCCCGTCGCGGTGCGCCTCGAGGGCCCGCGCGGCGAGCGGCTGCATCTTCACGAACCACTGGTCGGAGAGACGCGGCTCGACGACGGTGTCGCAGCGATAGCACTGGCGGATCGCGTGGTGGTGCGGCTCGACTTTTACGAGACGACCCGCCGCGCGCAGGAGCTCCACCATCCGCGCACGCGCGTCGACACGGTCCAGGCCGCGAAGCGAATCGGGAACGCGGCCGTCGGCGTCGGCGACCTCGCGCACAAAGCCCGACTCGTCGATCACCACCGGCATGTCGAGCGTGTGCCGCACGCCGACGTCGAAGTCGTTGGCGTCGTGCGCCGGCGTGATCTTCACCGCGCCCGACCCGAACGCCGGATCCGCGTTCTCGTCGGCGATGATCGGGATCGCGACATTGGCAATCGGCACCATGACCGACCGGCCGACGAGCGCGCGGTAGCGATCGTCCTTCGGATGCACGGCGATGGCGACGTCGGCGAGAATCGTCTCCGGGCGCGTGGTGGCGATCGTGATCGCCTTGGTGGGGTCATCGACCAGCGGATAGCTCACGTGATAGAGCTTCCCCTCGACGTCGTGATGCTCCGCTTCCTCGTCGCTCAGCGAGGTGAGACAGCGCGGACACCAGTGGATGACTCGGTGCCCCTTGTAGATGAGACCCGCCTCCCACAGCCGCACGAACGCTTCGCGCACGGCGCGCGAGAGGGCGGGGGAGAAGGTGTACGCGGTGCGCGACCAGTCGCACGAGCAGCCGATCGCGCGCAACTGCTGGAGAATGACGCCGCCCGTCTCCTCGACGAACGTCTTCACGCGCTCGATGAACGCCTCGCGCCCGACGTCGAAGCGCGTCTTTCCGCACTTGGCGATCAGCTTCTCGACGACGTTCTGCGTGGCGATGCCGGCGTGGTCGGTGCCCGGCAGGTACAGCGCCTCGTCGCCCGCCATACGGCGCCAGCGCGTGATCACATCCTGCACGGTGTTGTTGAAGCCGTGCCCCATGTGCAGCACGGCCGTCACGTTCGGGGGCGGGATCACGATCGTGAACGGCTCGCGGTCGCCGCCGACGCGAGTGGAGCGCGCCGCGCGCGCCGTGAAAACGCCCGCCTCGTCCCACCGCGCGTAGATGTCGCGCTCGACGGCGGTGGGATCGAACTGCGGGGAAAGATCTGCGGCGGGCATCACGGAAAGTATCGGGGCGGGGCTGGGGTCCGCTATCCGGGGCCAACTCAGCTTTGTCATCAGGCTTGATCCGCACAAACCTCTACATAGATGCCACCTCGGCGATGCGCGACGGACATCGGTACATTTTCGCATGCCTTCACGCGAACAGAATCACGATGACTCGCTGATGGCGCCCCAAGTGGACGCGGGCGCGCAAGCCAAGCGGCCGCCCGATGAGCCGACGCCCGACCTCACGAAGCTGGGCGACACCGTGATGCACCATCAGGGCGCGCGGTCGATCGCGATGACGGGACTGTTCGTGCTGGCGGTGTTCGCCACGCTCTACTTGGGACGCGACGTCTTTCTGCCGCTCGCGCTCGCGCTCCTCTTCAACTTTCTCTTCAGCCCGCTCATCCGCGCGCTCAGGCGATTGCGCGTCCCCGCGCCGGCCGGCGCGCTCGTCGTCGTCGTGGGACTCGTCGGTCTGATCGTGCTCGCCGGCTACGAGCTCATCACGCCGGCCGAGCAGTGGCTCGCGCGCGCGCCGGCGACGATGAACACGGTGAGCGCGAAGCTGCGCAACATCCGCCGGCCGGTCGAGCAGATGACGCGCACCGCCGAGGAGGTGGCGCAGGCGACGTCGGGCGCGCCGACGCCCGAGCCGCCGACGCCGGTCGTCGTCGCGCAGGGCGAGAGCATCGGCGAAAAGGTGTTCGGGACCACGCAGTCGATCGTCGTCGGGCTACTCGAGATGCTGATCCTCCTGTATTTCTTGCTCGCCGCGGGCGACATGTTTCTGCAAAAGCTGATCAAAGTGCTGCCGCAGTTCCGCGACAAAAAGAAGGCGGTCGAGATCGCCCGCGCCGTCGAGGTGTCGGTCTCGACCTACCTGGTGACGATCGCGATGGTGAACGCGATCGAGGGCGTTGTGGTGGCGCTGGTGATGCTGGCGATCGGCATGCCGAACGCCCTTTTGTGGGGCGTGCTCACGACGCTGCTCGAGTTCGTGCCCTACGTCGGGGCGGTGGCGATGACCGGCGTGCTCACGGTCGGAGGCTTGGCCGCGTTCCCGGACATCGGCCACGCGCTCGCCGTGCCCGGCGCCTTTTTGACGATCAATTTGCTGCAGGCGAACTTCGTCTCCCCGCTCGTGCTCGGCCGGCGCTTGACGCTGAACCCGGTGGCGATCCTGATCGGACTCATGATCTGGTACGAGCTGTGGGGCGTCGCCGGCGCGTTCATCGCGGTGCCGCTGCTGGCGACGTTCAAGATTCTGTGCGACCACATCGAGACACTGGCCCCGGTTGGTGAGTTTCTAGGGAAGAAGTAGCGGATCGGCGATCGCGTATTGTGGATGGAACGGTGATGACCGATGAGCAAAGGGCGCCGGTTGTTCTCGGCGCCCTCGTCCGTTGCCCTCCAATCCGCACTCGACCCTTACCGTCAGTCAGCCCGATCCTCACCCGTCGGATCCTGCACGTGATCCGCTTTCGGAACTCCGGTGGGTGACGTGGGCGAGCCATCGGTGCGTCCGCCGCGCTGCTTCGACCCCTTGCTCGATGCGCGGCGCCCGGTGGTGCCGTCGGTCTCCTCGGCGGCGTTCTTGATCGCGTCGTTTTCGCCCATCCATTTGTCTTCCAACTCGGGCTTTGGCGACGCGTGCCGGTCGAGCTCGGCCGAGGAGCCTTGCCGGCGCTTGCCGGTACCGACGCGATTGCCTTCCCACTGCGCTTCGCGCATCGCCTCATCGCCGTTCTCGAAGCGGCGCACGTTCTCTTCGATCAGCTCTTCTTCGTCGCCGACGGTGAGCCGGTTCACGACGGTCGTCACGTTCTCCACCGCGCGCGCGATGGCGATGGCGTGCTCCGATTCTTCCTCGGTGTCGACGCGGCCCGACAGCTCGATGATGCCCTCGCCCACGGCGCCAATGTCGATCGCGCGCTCGGCGAGCACGGCATCGTCGCGGAAGGCCGCGAGCACGCTCTCCTCGAGCGCCGCGTCGGCGTCGTCGGGATCGTAGCCCTCGTCCTCGTCCTCGCCGGTCTCCAGCTCGTCTTCGTCGAACTCCTCCTCCCCCGCGAGCATCTCGCCGGCGCGCTCGACGCGCGAGCGCAGGCGCTGCGTGATGCCGGAGAGTCCGCCCAACTTCTGCGCGACGAGAACGCCGACGGCGAATCCCGCCAACGCGCCCACGGAAAGGCTGGCGACGAGACTGCCGACCGATGGCTCGTCATCGTGGAAGCGAATGCGTCTCATAGAGCACGAATCCCTGTGGCGGTGGTGGTGGGGGAACGATAGCTTTCGCACGTTGCTCGCCGCGCAGAAACGGCGCAAGACACACGGGTCGAGGGGTGCAAGATCAAGGCCGTCGTGCGGAACGTGGATGTGGAGCGTGCATCGCGGGCAACTGCACTTCTCGCGTTGCCTGGCGACCGCAATCCACGATCCGCAATCCACAATCCGTTCTCGGCCTGATGATCGATCAACCCACGCCCGACTTGCAGCTCACGCTTCCCGACGGCTCTGTGCGTGCGGTGCCGGCCGGCACGCCCGCGCGCGACGTCGTCATGTCGATCGGCGAGCGGTTGGCGCGCGCGGCGATCGCGGTCAGCGTCGATGGCGCCGTGCAGGATCTGGCGACGCCGCTCCGCGCGGGCGGGGCCTTCCGCGTCATCACGCAGAACGAGCCGAAGGATCCTGCCGACCAGCGCGCGCAGTCCGAGTGGAAGGCGGCGCACGACGTCCTCCGGCATTCCGCCGCGCACATCCTCGCGACGGCGGTGCGCCGGCTCCGGCCGAAAGCGAAAATCGGATTCGGTCCGGCGATCGACGAAGGCTTCTACTACGACTTCGAGGTCGACGAGCCGTTCACGCCCGACGACCTCGCGCAGTTCGAGTCGGAGATGAAGAAGGTGATCGCCGAGAGGTATCCGTTCGTGCGCGAGGAGGTGAACCGCGCGCAAGCCGAGCAGCGGTTCGTCGACGATCCGCTCAAGCTCGAGCGGCTCTCCGAGCTCGGCGACGATGAAGTGATCTCCGTCTATACCGACGGTCCGTTCGTCGACCTGTGCCGCGGGCCGCACGTGCAGGACACCGGCTATCTCAAGCACTTCAAACTGATGAGCTCGGCGCCGGCGTACTGGCGCGGCGACGAGAAGCGGCAGCAGCTCCAGCGCATCTACGGCACCGCCTTTCTCAGAAAGGAGGATCTCGACGCCCATCTCCTCCGCATCGAGGAGGCCAAGAAGCGCGACCACCGCACGCTCGGCCGCGAGCTCGACCTGTTCTCGACCGATCAGCGCGTTGGGCCCGGACTCATCCTCTGGCATCCGCGCGGTGGCGTGATCCGCAAGGAGATCGAGGACTACGAGCGCGAGCTGATCATTCGGCACGGCTACGATCTCGTCTACACGCCGCACATCATGAGCGAGAAGATGTTCGAGATCTCCGGACATCTGGTAAACTTCAAGGACGGCATGTTCGCGCCGATGGACATCGACGGACAGAACTATCGCCCGAAGCCGATGAACTGTCCCGGCCACATCGCCATCTACGAATCGCGGCAGCGCAGCTATCGAGACCTGCCGTTACGCTACGCCGAGTTCGGCACGGTGTATCGCTACGAGCGGAGCGGCGTGCTGCACGGCATGTTGCGCGTGCGCGGCTTTACGCAGGACGACGCCCACGTCTTCTGCACGCCGGAGCAAGTGCCGAACGAGACTGAGCGGCTGTTGGATCTGGTCGACGAGATGCTCAGAACCTTCGGCTATCCGTACA
>JBDUCS010000216.1:0-7081 GCA_040003335.1 Gemmatimonadaceae bacterium
CCGCGCATGTAGGCGAGCGGCGCGATTTCGATCACGCGTTGCTCGAGCGCCTTCTGCACGCGCTCTTGCGGCATCATGTCGTCGAGCGCGTCGTAAAGCGGGCGCAGATACGGATCGACCTTTGCCTGCATGTCGCCCGGAAGGAATCCAAGGCTCTCGCCGGCTTCCACCGCCGGCCGCGCGAGCACGATGCGCCGCACCTTCTTTTTCTGCAGCGCGTCGACCGCCATCGCCACGGCGAGGTACGTCTTGCCCGTGCCGGCGGGACCGATGCCCACGACGATGTCGTTGTCGGCCATCAGTTGCAGATACGCGGCCTGTCCCGCCGTCTTTGGCTGAATGACTTTGCGCACGCCGGCGAGCACGATGCGCGACGCATTCGCCGAGCCGTCGGGCGCCGCGGTCTCTCCCTCGGCGACCACACCGCCGTCGGCGAAACGGAGCACATCGTCGGGCGTGAGCGGCTCCTGCTGCTTTGCCGTGTCGACCATCCGTTGCGCGATCGCCGTCGCGCGCTCGACGTTCTCGGCGGCGCCGGCCAGCGTAAGCTGGTCGCCACGGAGCGCGACGCGCGTGCCGGTGATGCGCGACAGTTCGATCAGGTTCGCGTCGTTCACGCCGGCGAGCGTGAGGAGGTCCGCCCCCTCCACGTTCACGCGATGCGTCACCGATTCCTCAACCACCGTTGGCGTCCTCGACACGGATGTGCAGCTCCTTCAAGTCTTCGATGGGGACCACGGCCGGCGCGTCCTCGAACAGCGCGCGCGCCGCGGTCGTCTTGGGAAACGCGATCACGTCGCGCAGCGAGGTTCCCTTCGCCAGGAGCATTGCCACCCGGTCGAAGCCAAAGGCGATGCCGCCGTGCGGCGGCGCCCCGGCGCGCAAGCCCTCGAGCAGGAAGCCGAAGCGCGTCTCCGCCGTCTCGTCGTCGATGCCGAGGAGCGCGAAGACGCGCCGTTGTAGCGCGGGATCGTTGATGCGCATGCTCCCGCCGCCCAGCTCGAGGCCGTTCAGCACGACGTCGTACGCGACGGCACGCACCTTCTCCGGCGCGGTGTCGAGCAGCGCGAGGTCGTCAGGATTCGGCGCCGTGAAGGGATGGTGCACGGAAGCCAGCACGCCCGTCTCGGGGTGCTTCTCGAACATCGGAAAGTCGACCACCCACACGAACGCGAGCGCCGCTTCGTCGGCGAGCGAGAACCGCTTCGCCAGCTCCTGCCGCACGCGGTCGAGCGACGGATTGGTGACGTGCTCGCGCGCCGCGACGAAGAGGGCGAGCTCGCCCTCCTGCAGCCCCAGCCTGTCGCCCGCACCGCCCTCGAGGAATTTGGCGATCGGCCCCTCGAGCACGCCGTTCACGCGCTTGACGCGCAGCAGTCCGCCGGCGCCGCCGCTCTTGGCGAGTGTCTCGAGCTCTTCCACCTGCTTGCGCGACAGCGCGGCACCGCCCGGCACGCGAATGCCGCGCACGCGCCCGCCCTGCTCGAGCGCCGTGCGCGTGATGCCGAAATCGGCGCCGCGGAACGCGTCGCTGGCGTCGAAGATCTCCAGACCGTAGCGGAGGTCCGGCCGGTCGATGCCGAAGCGCTCCATCGCGTCGGCGTATGTCATGCGCCGAAACGTCGGCTCCACGGTGTGGCCGCCCTCCGCCCACAGCGCGCCGAGGAGACGCTCGCCGAGCGCGAGAATGTCCTCCTGCATTACGAAGCTCGCTTCGATGTCGATCTGCGTGAACTCGGGTTGCCGGTCGGCGCGCAGGTCTTCGTCGCGGAAGCAGCGAGCGATCTGGAAGTAGCGATCGTAGCCCGCGACCATCAGCAGCTGCTTGTAGATCTGCGGCGACTGCGGCAGCGCGTAGAACTGCCCCGGATGCACGCGGCTCGGCACGAGGTAGTCGCGCGCCCCCTCGGGGGTGGGCCGGGTGAGGATCGGCGTCTCGATCTCGAGATAGCCGGCGTCGCTCAGGAGGCGACGCGCGACCTGCATCAATCGATGCCGAAGCATCAAGCTCTGCTGCAGCTCCGGCCGGCGCAGGTCGAGATAGCGATGACGCAGGCGCTGCTCCTCGGCCGGGAGCGCATCGCCCTTGCCGCGCGCGACGGGAATCGCCGGCGTCGTCGCGGGGCCGGCGACGCGAAACGACGTCGGCCGCACTTCGACGTCGCCCGTCTCGAGCTCCGGATTGCGCTGATCGGCGCCGCGCAGCGACACGGTTCCTTCCACGAGCACGACGCTCTCCTTCCCGACGGCGGCCGCCTGCTCCGCCATCGACGGATCGAGCTTCGACGGATCGAACGAGATCTGCACGATACCCGTGCGGTCGCGCAGGTCGAGAAAGACGAGCCCGCCGAGATTGCGGCGCGTGTGAACCCAGCCGCCGAGCCGCACGGCGCGGCCCGCGTCCGCGGCGCGAAGCGTGCCGCAGAGGTCGGAGCGAAGCGTCGTGACGAGCGAGGGCGAAGTGCTCACGTCGGTGCGATCTGGTAAAAGAAACGAGCCTCTATGCCGCTTCGGCCTCGCTCACGATCGCGAGGAACGCCGCGACACTTGCCGATGCGAGGAGCCGCTCGCGCAGCGCATCGCGCCGCAGCACGCGCGAGATCCGGCTGAGCGCCTTCACATGTAACCCCGCCGCGCTCTCGGGGCTGACGAGGAGAAAGAAGAGTCGCACGGGCGCGGCGTCCAACGCTTCGTATTCCACCGGCGCCGCGCTCACGCCGGCGGCGATCAGCAGATCGTCGACCAACGGGGTGCGTCCGTGCGGCACGGCAACCCCGCCACCGATGCCGGTGCTCAGCTCCGCCTCGCGCTGCAGCACCGACGCCAGGACGGCATCCGCATCGAGTCCCGGGTGCGTCGCGACAACGAGGCCGACCAACTCGCGCAGGACGTCTGCCTTGGTGCGCCCGTCGAGCGGAATCTTGACGAGGTCCGCTGACAGCAGCTCAGACAGGAGCACGCGAGCTCCGCAGACGAATGGGGGTCATGTTCTCGTCGAAAGCTATCGCGCGCGCGCGGGCGCTGGAAGCAGAGCCGCGGCTTCGCTTGACGCTCGACCCGCGTGCTCCGAACTTCTCGCATGCGTCGCACGGCCGGCTCGAGAGCGCGCGGAATGCAGCTGGCGGCCGCGCTCGCGCGGGCGCTGGCTGCGCTGCCGGCGCTCGTCCTCGCCCGCGCGCTCTTTGCCCAGGCGGTCCCGGGACGCGAGCTCCTGCAATTTCCGCTCGGCACGATCGATCGCGCGCCGGCGCTTCCGGGCGGCGCGGGCGACGGCTTCGGCAATCCCGCGGCGATCCGCCTTGACAGCGCCGAACGGTGGCGCGTCGGCGTCAGCGCGATGCAGACGCCGGCCGAGCAATCGGTCGACGCGCGCGCGGCGGCGTTCGCGATCGCGAGCGGCACGCGCACGACGTACGGCTTCGCCGTCGCCCACGCGTCCGTCGGCGACCTCTACCGCACGACGACCGATCCGCAGACCGTCGGCAACATCGCCTATAACACGACGCTCTCGTCGCTGGCGGGAGCGCACCGCTTTGGCGAGCACGCCACCGTCGGCGTCGCGATTCGCTATCGCACGGGGGAGATCGACGGCGAGCGCAGCGGCGCGTTCGGCGCCGATGCCGGGGTGCTGATCGACCGCCTGCCGTTCGCCGATGTGCGACTGGCCGCCGCGAGCTTTCTCTGGCGACCGACGAGCCCCGACCTCGCGCGCCCATCGCTCCATCTGGCGGCCGACGCGAGCCTGTACAACGCCGAGCGCATCGGCCTTCGCGCCGGCGTCGCGTCCGAGCGCACGCGCGGGTCCTATCGCGAGGACTTCCTGTTCGGCGGGCTGCGGATGGATTTCATGGAGGCGCGCGGTGGCGTGTCGCGGAGCCTCGCGTTCGACAACGCCGCCTGGCACAGCCGCCTCGGCGTTATCTTTCACTATGACCAATACCGCGCCGGGATCGCCCGCGAGCAGAGCGCCGGCGGACTGGATCCGCTCTATCAGTTCACACTGAGCGCGACGATCCGGTGACGACACCCGCGCCGGCGGCCGGCATGATCAATCTCTTGAACCTCACGGCGCCGGAGGCGGAGGCCGCGCTGCGCGCGTTCGCCGAATCGCAAGGCGTCGGCGCCTACCGCGGATCGCAGGTCGTGCGGCATCTGTGGAAGAATCCCGCGCCGACGCTCGACGCGATGACGGACGTCCCGGCGGCGTTTCGCGCGGCGCTCGGCGCGCGCTTCACCGTGCCGCGCCTGGCGCTCGCCGCGAGGCAGAAATCGCGCGACGGAACCGAGAAGTTTCTCTTCCGTCTACACGACGGCGAGGCGATCGAAGCGGTGGCGATCCCCGACGGCGACCGTGTCACGCTCTGCATCTCGTCCCAAGCGGGGTGCGCGCTCAAGTGCGCCTTCTGCGCCACGGGACGCATGGGCTTTGCGCGCAACCTCGAGCCGTGGGAGATCGCCGGCCAGGTGCGCGAGATGGCGCTCGTGGACAAGGCCCCGATGCGCATTACGAACATCGTTTTCATGGGAATGGGCGAGCCGCTCATGAATTGGACAGCGGTCGATCCCGCGCTGTCGATCCTCAATCATCCGATGGCGTTCGGCATCGGCGCCCGGCACATCACCGTGTCGACCGTCGGGATCCTGCCCGGCATCGTCGCGCTGGGCGAGCGCGCGGAGCAATTCAGACTCGCGATCTCGATCCACGCGCCATCGGATGCCTTGCGGCAGGAGCTCATGCCGATCAATACGAAGTATCCGCTCTCGCAGGTGATCGACGCCGCCAAGTCGTTCGACCGGCGCGTGACGTTCGAGTACGTGATGCTCGGCGGCGTCAACGACGCCGAGGAGCACGCCACGCAGCTTGCGCGGCTGGCGAAGGAATGCCGCGCCTTTGTGAACCTGATTCCGCTCCATCCCGGTGGGACGCTCGAGTTCGTGCCGTCGACGGCGGACCGCATGCGCGCGTTCGCGCGCGCACTGCGTGAAGCGGGTGTCGAAGTGGCGGTGCGGAAGAGTCGCGGCACCGACATCGCCGCGGCGTGCGGCCAGTTACGGGTGGAACGCCTCGGACGGCGGTCGCCACGAGGCGCCGACCAGGACGGTCAGGTCAACGTAGCGTGAGCTGTCGGGCGCCGCGCTGATCGCCGCCCCGCCGAGCGCGCGCGCGACGCGCGTCGCCCACTCCGGATGGCCCGTGCGGTCGATGACGAGCGAGCTGTCGCGCAGCTCGCGCGCGCCCGCGAAGGCGACGACATCGTATCCCGCCTCGCGCAGATGCTGCGTGACGTGCTTGGCGAGCCCGCGCGTCTTCGTCGCGTTGAGCACCTCGACACGGATGCGGACGCCCTCCGGAGCGCGCGCGGCCGCCGGCAGCGCGCGGCGCGGCAGTGCGAGCAAACCGTCGTCGCGATGCCGGGCGACGTAGGATCCCGCGGCAGCCACGGCGGCGAGCGCCAGCAGCGCGATCGCAACTACTCCACGCCGCCTCATCGGATGCGATTCCACATCGCCACCGTCTCGGCGAACAGCGTATTGCCCTCGCGCAGCGCCCACTCGAGCCGCGAGCGCACGACCTGTCGAAAGACGCCGTCGAAGTCGGTCGGCACTTGCGCGGCGAGCCACGTCCGGTCGGCGCGCGAGAACTTGCGGCCCGGCTCGAGGTAGTCCGCCATGTAGAGCGCGCGGCCGACGCGCGACCAACCGTCGCATCCCGTCGTATGCCAGCGAATTGCGTCGAGCAGATCGGCGCGTGGCTCGCCCGCGCTGCCGAGTAGCGTCGCCGCCGCGGGACCGTGTAGCATGTCGACGGGACGAGCGACATCCCCGGACAGCGCTCGAAGCCGGGGCTCGGACGCGTCACGCAGCGCGTCGTGCCACACGCCCGCGTCGTGCCACGACGCGCGCTCGTCGTCGCTCACGCGCATCGCCCGCGCCCACTCGTCGAGCAGCCGGGTGACGCGGGCGATGTGGGCACGGCGGCGCTCGCCGACCTCCGCCCACAGCGGGAGCTCAATCGAATCCGCGTCTGACATACGGCTCCAGCACGGCGTGGCTGCGGACGCTCGCGCGCGTGACGTAATTCCAGCCCTTGAGCTCGACCCCGTTGCCGATCGTGGCATCGACGAGCCGCGAGTGGGGGCCGATCACGCACTCGCTGCCGATCTCGGTACGGCCTTCCAGTACGGCGCCCGGATAGATCACCGAATCGGCGCCGATGCGCACGTCGGCATCGACCCACGTGGTCGAGGGGAGCATGAACGTCACGCCGCGCTCTTCGTGGGCGCGAATGAGGCGCCGCTGCAGCGCCGTCGCCGCCTGCGCGAGCGTGTGGCGGTCGCAGACACGCACCATCTCGTCGGCGTCCGTGGAGACCACGCGCCGCGCGCCCACCGGACGTCGCGGGTCCTCGAGCGACGCCATCAGCGCGCCCTGGCCGCCGACGACGAGTGGGGACGCGAGCTCGTCGTCGATCGAGAGCGCGGCGAGCGCGCCGTCGCCAGCGCGCAGGATGCGCGCGATGGTCGACGGTGCGACGAGCGGCGCCGCGCCGTCGACGAGCGCGACCGCGCCGACGGCCGAGAGCGCCGCGCGCAGCGCCGCAATGTCCGTCCCCCGCTCGATTGGACTCGAGGTGAGCGGCACGTCGCCGTCCGCCGGCAGCGACATGGCGATCGACGCGCGGTGCAGCACGACGATCTCCGTGGGTCGCGGGTCGGTCGTCGCCACGGCGCGCACGACGTGCCAGACGATCGGCCAGCCCGCGAGCGGATGCAGATAGACGCTCACGCGCGACGCCAGCTCGACACCCTCGTCGAGCGCGGTGATCACGGCGCGCCAGCTCACGGCGAGCCGAGTATGCGGTTGTCGATCAATCGCGTCGAGCCGACGCGCGCGGCCACGAGCGCGACGCTCGCGCCGTCGGCGTCGCGCACGCGCTCGAGCGAGCGCGGATCGACGATCGCGAAATAGTCCGCGCGAACGGCCGGCTCCGCCGCGAGCACCGCGTGGCCGGCCGCCTCCAGCGCGCCACCGTCGCGCTCGCCGCCGCCGAAGGCGGCCGCCGTCGCGGCGAGCGCGCGCG
>JBDUCS010000217.1:0-7060 GCA_040003335.1 Gemmatimonadaceae bacterium
AGCGGTCGGCGATGATGTTGTCCAGGAGCACGGCGTCGACGCGGCCGGCGACGAGGTCGTCGTACGGATGCACGTCATCGTCGTACGACACGGGGACGAGTCGCGATCGCGCGCGCTCGTCGGCCAGGAGCTGGTACGCCATCGTCGAGCCCAGCGTGGCGACGCGGCGGCCGGCGAGGTCCGAGAGCCGGCGAAAGCGATCGCGGTCGGCCAACCGGACCGCCAAGACCTCGCGAAACTCGAAGTACGGAATGGTGACCGCGTGGCGCGCGCGCAGCTCGGGGCGGTCCTCGACGCCAGAGAGCCCGATCTCGAAGTCACCGCGCTCCGCCGACGCCTCGATCGACGACCAGGCGACCTGGACGAAGCGCGGCTCGCGCCCAAGCCCCCGCGCGATCATTTCGGCCACGTCGACGTCGAAGCCGCGTACGCGATCGGGATGGGCGGGATCCGCCTCGACGAAGGGCGCACCGCCCTCGGCGTCGCCGCCCCAGCGAACGGGAGCGTGCGCGTCATGGCTCGCCGCGCGACAACCAGCCAAAAAAACCATCGCCACGACGCTGGTCGCGGCAGTCTTTGTGCGGAGCATCGGCCTCGACTTCCTCGCGGTCGTCACCAGTCGGGTTCAGTTTACAACGGAAGAACAGACTTGGAGAGAGATGTGGCGACGCGAACGACCGAGTTGGCCGCAGTGCCGGCAGCGCCGTTGCGAGCGCTGCTTCGCGACGCGGCGGGCGCGACGAGCGAGCCATCGCCCGCCGAGCTCCCGGCGGCGCTCGAGCGGGCGAATGGCGGCGGCGCCATGCTATGGGTGGACATCAACAGCAACGACGCCGGACAGCGCGCGCTGCTCGGCGATCTCTTTCATTTTCATCCACTGGCAATCGAGGATGCGCTGCACGCGAGCAGCCGCGTGAAGGTGGAAGAGTACGGCGGGCAATTCCTGATCGTCGTGCTCCGCACCGTTCGTTTCTGTGAGGAGACGCCCGACGATCCGTACGACATCGAGACGATCAACCTCACGATGTTCGTCGGTCCGCACTACCTGGTGACGGTGCACGATGAGCCGGCACCGAGCGTGGACGCGGTGGTGGAGCTGGTGCGGCGCAATCCCGACCTGCTCACGCGCGGGCCGGCGCGCCTATCGCACATGGTGGCCGACAACGCGGTCGATGCCTTTTTCCCGATCCTGGACCAGGTGGACCAGTTCATCGACGGGCTCGAGGAGCGCGTCTTCAAGCGCTTCGACCAGGCGGCGCTCGAGGAGATTTTCCGGGTGAAGCGGCTCGTCCTTTCGCTGCGGCGCTATCTGGGCCCGCAGCGCGATGTCTTCAGCGCGCTGAGCAACCGGCCGTCAGCGCTCCTGCCGCCGGCCGATCAGGTCTACTTTCGCGACGTGTACGACCACGTGCTGCGGCTCAACGACTCGCTCGACACGTTCCGCGACCTGATGAGCGGCACGATGGACGCATACTTGTCGCAGGTGTCCAACCGGCTCGCGCAGGTGACGAAAGGGCTGTCGGTGGTCGCGACGATCAGCATCCCGTTCGTCGTGATCAGCGGCATGTGGGGCATGAACGTGAAGAACATCCCTTTGGCGGATCACCCCCACGCGTTCTGGATGATGCTCGCGCTGCAGCTCGGCCTTGGTGTCGCGCTCGTCGCGGCGCTCAAGTGGCGGCGGCTTTTTTAGGCGTCCGGCTGCGGCGCGCAGCGTGGAAAGCCTCGGCCGCGGCGGGACGAACTCCGCGGCCGACTCGAATCATCGAGCCTCGCGCTCGATCCTGGTCTTCTCACTCTCCTTCTCGCCGTCGTCATGCTGCTCACGCTTCTCGATGAGCCGGTGGTGCCCGGCAGGCTCGTCGGCTGTCGTCGCATTCCGTTCTGCGTCGCTCTCCTCCGACGGCCCGGATTGCGCGATCTCTCGCTGCCGGTTCCGCGTCTTCTCGCCCTGCGAGCCTTCAGCGTGCTTCTGCGCTCCTGCCTGGTTCCCATCGCGCTTCGACATCTAGTCTCCGTTCGGGTGGTGGTCGCGTTGCTCGGCACTGCAGGGGGCAAGTGACAGGCCAGGGGTGCCGGGTGTCGCCGCAGTGCGATATCCGGCATTTTCTCTTGTCCCCAGTTACCCTGGCACCCGACACCCGGCACCCGAAAATGTCCCGTCTCCTCCGCTGGTTCTTTCAGGGGCTCGTCGTCGTCGGGCCGCTGGCGCTGACGCTGTACGTGTGCTGGAAGGTCTTCAGTACGATCGACGAGATGCTCGGGCTCCGCATCGTCGGGCTGGGCTTCGTGCTCACGATTGCCCTCGTCACGCTCGTCGGCTCTCTCGCGTCCAACCTGATCACACAGGGGGCCGTAGGCCTCGTCGAGCGCGTGATGATCCGCGTGCCGTTTGTGCGCCTCCTCTACTCGGCGACGAAAGACATGCTCGATGCATTCGTCGGGGAGAAGCGGCGCTTCGACACGCCGGTCGTCGTCGCGCTCTCGGCGGATGGCACGGTGAAGGCATTCGGCTTCATCACCGATTCGTCGCTGGACCGATTCGGGTTGGACGAGCACGTGTCGGTCTATGTGCCGCAGTCGTACGGATTCGCCGGGAACCTCGTCGCCGTGCCACGCGCCCGCGTGACGGCGGTGGCATCGGATTCGGCGTCGGTGATGGCCTTTATCGTCTCCGGCGGCGTCGCCGGGCGGTAGCTATAGATGCCCGCGTGCGACGCCGCCCGGCCGTCACACCAACGACTTGATCCACCCGCCATCGACCGCGATCGACTGCCCCGTGATGTAGCTCGCGCGCTCCGAGGCCAGAAACGCCGCCAGGGCCGCAAACTCGCGCGGCTCGCCGAGCCGGCGCATCGGGATCTGGCTCTCCCAGACGGCGGTCGCGTCGCGCTCGGATATTCCTTTCGTCTTGGCGACGTTCGCAGCCAGCTGCTCCACACGCTCCGTGCGCGTGTAGCCGGGCAGGATGTTGTTGACCGTCACGCGATCGCCGGCGACTTCGTTGGCGAGCGTGCGCGCCCATCCGGTGACCGCGGCGCGAATGCTGTTCGAGAGCATGAGGTCGTCGACCGGCTGCTTCACCGCGATCGACGTGACATTGATGATGCGCCCCCACTTGCGCTCGCGCATACCCGGCAACACGCCGCGTGCCAGCTCGACCGCGCTTCGCAACAGGAGGTCCACGGCGCGCTGCCACGCCGCCCAGTCGTGCGACTCGAACTTTCCCGGCGGCGGCCCGCCGCCGTTCGTCACCAGCACGTCGACGCGCCCGAATCGCGACACGGCCGCGTGGATCACGCGATCCACTCCCTCCGGCGTCGACAGGTCGGCGACGACCGACTCCACCGCCGCGCCGGCGGCGACCAACGAGTCGCGCGTCTCGGCCAGCGCGTCGGCGCCGCGTGCGCAGATGATCAGCGACGCGCCCTCGCGCGCGAGCTCCTCGGCGATCGCGCGACCGAGCCCGCGGCTGGCCGCGGCGACGAGGGCGATCTTGCCGTCCAGTCCGAATTGCACGGCGGCCTACTTCCGCAGGTAGGCGTCGGTCTTGTCGAGCCAGTCCTGCCGCGGCGGCGAGAAGATGTCGACGTCGAGCGTGTCCTCGAGCGCTTCCGCCTGGTGCGGCAAGTTGCTCGGGATGTGCAGCACTTCGCCAGCCGACACGATCAGCTCGTCCGTGCCGTCTTCGCCGAGCCAGAACCTGAGCGCGCCCTCGAGGATGTACGTGAGCTGCTCATTGTCGTGGGAATGCTTCGGCACGACGCATCCCTTCTTGAGGTAGACGTGCGCGAGCATCATCCGGTCGCCCGTGATCAGTCGTCGGTCGAGCAGCTCGGTCACCTTCTCTTTCGGCATGTCATCCCAGCGGTACCATGTGGCGTCCTTCACACCTGTCTCCTTCGTGGCGAGAATCGTGGAGTGCAAATCGTGAATCGTGGATGGTGATCGACGGAATACTGCGGTGTGCGGGTAGCGCGCCGTTAGTCCCTAGATCTTCGATCCCTCGCTCGTCGATCCTCGCTGGATCAGCTCCTCCAGGTGCGCGCGCACTTCGGGAAACTCGGAATTGATCACGCTGAAATAGGCCGAGTCGCGGATGCGGTCGGCAAGAATCATGTGGTTGCGAAAGACTCCTTCGAACTTCGCGCCGATGCGCAACATCGCGGCGCGGGAGCGCGCGTTCAGCACATCGGTCTTGAGCTCGACGCGGATGCAGCCGAGTGTCTCGAACGCGTGGCGGAACATGAGATACTTCGCTTCGGTGTTGATCGCCGTGCGCTGCCACGCCGGCGCGATCCATGTCCACCCGATCTCGACGCGCCGGTTAGCGTGATCCACGTTGGCGAATCGCGTGCATCCGACAACGGTGTTGGTCGCGCGCGCGATCGTCGCGAAGGGGAGCGCGCTGTTGGCGGCCCGCCACTGGAGCGCGATGTCCACGTACTGCGCCATCTCGGCGCGCGACGTGATCTGCGTCGGAATCAGGCGCCACAGCTCGGGATCGAGACCGACCGCCGTCAGGCCATCGATGTGCTCGGGACCGAGGGGCTCGAGGCGGACGTGACGCCCTTCGAGGGTGATCGGAGTGAGGTCCATGGGATGAGAAAAGTGGTCAGAGGTCGCCTACCGCGCCATCAGATCAACGTCTGATGTTCGTGCGCTCTTCAGTCCGCCCGCAACGCGACGCTCGGCTCGATGCGCGTGCTCGACCGGGCAGGGGCGGAGTTCGGACGGCGACGCGAACAGCATCGATCCCCATCGCTCACTCCACGGTCTTGGAGAATCGCCGGACCGCCAGCGTCACGGTCACCGACGCGAACGCGGCGAGAATCACGGTGTCGCGCCACAGATAGTGGAAGCCGACGCCTTTCAGCAGCACGCCACGGACAACGTCCAGATAATACGTGAGCGGGAGCGCGAAGCCGATCCACCGGGCGATGGGCGGCATCGCCTCGCGCGGAAACATGAAGCCGGACAGGAGCACGTTGGGAAGAAGGAACATCATGCCGAGCTGCATCGCCTGCATCTGCGATCGCGCCACCGTCGAGACGAAGAGACCGAGCGCCAGGTTGGCGACGATGTAGCCGAGCGTGATCGCGTAGAGGAGCGCGACGCTTCCGCGAATCGGGATGTCGAACAGCAGCTTGCCGAGGATGATCACGACCGTCATCTGGACGTAGGCGACGAGGACGAACGGCATCAGCTTGCCGAGCATCAGGCTCGTCTTGCCGATCGGCGTCACGATCAGCTGCTCCAACGTGCCCCGCTCGCGCTCGCGTACCACCGCCATGCTGGTGATCGGGATGAGCGTCATCGCCAGAAGAATTCCGATGATGCCCGGCACGATGTACGCCGAGCTGCGGAGCGACGGGTTGTACCACGGCCGCACGCGGACCTCGATCGGCACCACGCCGTTCGTTCGCGCGCTGACGATCTCGATCGTTCGCGCCTGGCCCGCCTGCGCCGCGCCGGCCAGCGCCGCCGCCGACGCCAGCGCGTCCGCGGCGTCGACGATCATCTGCGCCGACGCGGTGCGGCCGCGCTTGAGGTCGCGCATGTAGTCGGGCGGGATGATCAGCGCCGCCTTTGCCATGCCGCGGACGATCCGGTCCTCCACCTCGGCGCGCGACGCCACCGATTCGGTGATGTCGAAGTTCCCGGTGTTGCGCATCACGCTCACGAGGGCGCGGCTCTCCGAGCTCCGCGACTGATCGAGCACGACCGTCGGGAGATGGCGCACCTCGGTGCGAATCGCGTAGCCGAACACGACCAGCTGCAGCGCCGGGAGCCCGACCATCATCCCGAGTGTCACCCGGTCGCGGCGCATCTCGATGAACTCCTTCCAGAGCATCGGCCAGAAGGTCGAGTCACGGAGACTCACGCGAGCGCGCCCTCGTCGCGGCGCTGCAGCTCGATGAAGACGTCCTCGATCGTCGGCTGATCGAACTGCTTGGTGATCGCGCCGGGTGTGCCGACGGCGATCAGCCGCCCGCGCGAGAGGATCGCCAGCCGGTCGCAGCCCGCGGCCTCGTCCATGTAGTGCGTTGTCACGAGCACCGTCGTTCCGGCGGCGGCCATCTTCCGGATCACGTCCCAGAAGCTGCGCCGCGACGCGGGATCGACGCCGGCGGTCGGCTCGTCGAGAAAGAGGAGCTGCGGGCGGTGCGCCGTCGCCGTCGCGAGCGCGAGGCGCTGCTTCCACCCGCCGCTCAACGTGCCCGCGAACTGATCGCGACGCGTCTCGAGCCCGCGTTCTCGCAAGAGCTCGGCGATTCGCGCCTCGCGCACGGCGCCGTGCAGCCCGTACACCGTGGCGTAGAAGCGCACGTTCTCGTAGACGGTCAGGTCGTCGTACAGCCCGTACTTCTGCGACATGTAGCCGATGTTGCAGCGCAGCGACTCCGACTCGGTGCGGATGTCGAAGCCGATCACGACGGCGCTCCCCGATGTCGGCCGCAGCAGGCCGCACAGCATCCGGATCGTCGTCGTCTTGCCGGAGCCGTTCGGGCCGAGGAGGCCGAAGATCTGGCCGCGCGGAACCTCGAGGTCGAGGCTGTCCACGGCGACGAGCGGGCCGAACGCCTTGCGGAGCGCGATGGTCTTGATCGCGGCCGCGTCGTCGCTCATGTGGCCGTCACGGCGCGCGCGGCGCGCTGGTGCCGGCGCTCTCCGTGATCACGCGCACCGTGACCGGGAGCCCGGCCTTGAGCATGCTGGCCGAATCGGTCAGCTCGATCTTCACGCCGAACAACAGGTCGGCGCGCTCGTTCTCGGTCAGCGCCACGCGAGGCGTGAACTCGGCCTTGCTGGCGACCGCCGACACGCGTCCGCGGAACTTGCGCTGCGGAAAGGCATCGAGCGTTGCCACCGCGGACTGGCCGACGCGGACGAGCGGAAAGGCACGCTCGTCGACGTAGATGCGCACGAACGGGCGCGCCACGTCGCCGACGATCAGCGCGGCCTGGCCGGCGCCGAGCACTTCGCCCGGCTCGGCGTTGCGACTCGTGACGACGCCGGCGACGGGGGAGACGAGCACGAGATCGCTGGCGACGCTCTG
>JBDUCS010000218.1:0-7034 GCA_040003335.1 Gemmatimonadaceae bacterium
AGCGGCGTGCTGCGCCGTCCGGTCGCGGCGGTGCGCGTTCCGCCGCGAGTGATCTGGCTCGCGGCTCTGGGAACGACGATCGCCTGGCTAGCGTATGGCGTCGCGTTCGCGCTCTTTTCTCGCGCGCTCCTGACGGAGCCGCACCGCGCGCTGCCTGGCGTGCTCCTGCCGTACATCGCAGTTTATGCCTGCGCCTATGTGATCGGATATCTTTTCCTGCCGGCGCCGGCTGGCCTCGGTGTGCGCGAGGGCGTGCTCGTGGCCGGCATGACGGCACTCGGATTGGCGACGGAGCCGGAAGCGATCGTGATCGCCTTCGCGTCGCGGCTGTGGCTCACGATGCTTGAGGTCGTCCCGGGCCTCCTCCTGTTGGCGTACACCGGCCTGCGACGCGGGCCACGACACGACACTCCCAATGGCTGATGTGAACGCGCGGACCGCGACGAGTTCACCGAGATTCGAGAAAGCGTGGGCCGCGCTCGTCTACGCGCTGGGCACGCTCATGCTCGGCTACCCGGCGCTCGCCGGCAAATTTCTCGTTTCACCGCCGAGCGACCAGTACATCGGCGGATTCCCGGTCCGCGACTTCGCGGCGCAGTCACTAAAACTCGGTCACGGCATCCCACAATGGAATCCGTACCTGTTCGGCGGCCTCCCGTACATCGGCGCGATGCACGGCGACATTTTCTACCCGACGTTTTTGCTGCGCGCGATCTTGCCCACGGACGTGGCAATGACCTGGTCGTTCATCATCCACGTTTTCCTCGCGGGATTTTTCACGTTCGTATTTCTGCGCGCCTACGGCTTCGGCTTCTCCGGCTCACTGGTGGGCGGGCTCGCGTACATGATGGGTGGACCCGTCGCGGGACTCGTCTCGCCGGGCCACGACGGAAAGCTCTACATCAGCGCGCTCTATCCGCTGGCCCTGTTCTGCCTGGTGCGCGGGTTGCGCGATGGAAAGCGATGGGCGTTCGGCGCCCTCGGCTTGGTGCTGGGTCTCGCGGTGCTGAGCCCGCACCCGCAGCTCTTGCAATACATGCTGCTGAGCGTCGGCGCGTTCGCGCTCTATCTCGCGTATCTCGATCCGGCCGGCGCGCGGGTCGTCACGCGCGACAAGACACTGCGGCTCCTCTCCTCGCTCGGCTCGGTGGTGCTCGGCTTCCTGATCGGGGCAGTGCAGTACGTACCGGTGCTCGAGTACGTGCCGTGGTCGCCGAGGTCGGGCGGCATGAAGGGCGGCTACGAGCACGCGACGTCGTACTCGTTGCCACCTGAAGAGATCATCAATGCGTACGTCCCGCAGTTCAGCGGCATTCTCGACAACTACTGGGGACGGAACGGCATTCACTATCACAGCGAGTACATCGGCGCGAGCGTGCTCGTGCTCGCCGGCCTCGCGCTTGGCGGCGCGCTGTTCGCCGCGCGGCGTCGCTTCCTGTGGTTCTGGATCGGCACATTGATTGTTGCGCTCCTCTGGGCGTTCGGCCGCTACACGCCGTTCTTCTCGCTCGTCTACGCCATCGTGCCCGGCACGAAGTTCTTCCGCGCGCCGAGCACGATGATGTTCATCGCCGCGTTCGCGGTCGCCATTCTCGCCGCTGCCGGCACTGAGCGCCTCATCGCCGGCGATGTCGGCAAGCGATATCTGCTCGCGTGGGGCGCGGGTGCGCTGGTCGTCGTGCTCTTCGCCGTATCCGGCGGCTTCGAGTCGATGGCGACGGGTCTCGCCGTTCCACAGTTGGTCGACCGCGTGGCACTCAACTCGCCCGCGCTCTTGTGGGGCACGCTGCGGTCCGCGCTGTTCGTCGCGCTCGCGCTCGCCATTGCATTCGCCGCGATGCGGCGCGTGCTCTCCCCCGAGATGGCGACCTGGGCGCTGGTCGCCGTGATCGCGCTCGATCTCTTCAGCATCGAGCGGCTCTACTGGCGATTCTCCGAGCCGGCGTCGGTGATCTACGCCAGCGACGCCACGCTCGACTATGTGAGAAAGCAAAAGGAGCCGGGCCGCGTGCTCGCTCTCCAGCTGTCGGATGAGTACGCGTATCACGATCCGTCACTGTTCGGTGACGGGCCAATGATCCACGGCGTTCGGCTGGTCACTGGCTATCACGGCAACGAGTTGGGCCGCTATGACGAGCTGCTCGGACTCGATGACGGGATGAAGTCCATTGGTGATCCTCGTTTCTGGCGCCTCCTCAACATGAAATACCTGCTGACGAACGCTGCAACGCTGCCAATTCCGTCCTGGCAGCCGATGCTCAAGCTCGTCGCCGGCCCGGTGAAAGACGCCGCCGGCACCACGGTCTATCTGTACGAGTCGAATCTCGACTCGCCCCTGGCGTGGGTTACGCCCGTCGGCATCAAGGCGGCGGACGATGCCGTGCTCGCGACCCTGCGCGACGCGCGATTCGACTACACGACAATCGCGCTGTTCGCGCCTGATGCCGCCGTTCCCGCGGCAGCCAACGTCACGGCACTTCCGGCACCGCTGGCCATCCGCGCGCGAACCGATCTCTATGCGCCGGGCCACATGCGCTTCGTGCTCGACCAGCCAGCGCCCGCCGGCGCGCACCTCGTCGTGAGCGAGAACTATTATCCCGGATGGACGGCGACGGCTGACGGACAATCGGCGCCGATCGGCCGCGCGGAACTCTCGCTGATGGCCGTCGCGCTCCCCGCGGGCGCGCGCACGGTCGAGCTCGCCTTCGACAGCCCGTCGTACCACCGCGGCAAGACGATCACGCTACTCGCGATCGCCGCGTCGCTCCTCTGGATGGCAGCCGGCGCCTACCTCCAGCGCAAGGCACATGGCTGACGTGGAGCGCGCGCTCGTCATCGTCCCCACGTACAACGAGCGGGAAAACATCGCCAAGCTCGTCGAGACCGTGTTGGCCCAGGGCGAGCATATCGACGTGCTGGTCGTCGACGACGGATCTCCGGACGGCACCGGCGCGATCGTCGACGAGATCGCGGCAGGCAGCGAGCGAGTGCACGCGCTTCACCGAGCCGCAAAAATGGGCTTGGGCACGGCGTATCTCGCCGGCTTTGCCTGGGCGCTGCAGCGGGACTACGCCTACATCTTCGAGATGGATGCCGACTTCTCCCACGATCCCGGCCACATCCCGCAGTTTCTCGAGGCGATCAAGGATGCCGACGTGGTGCTGGGATCCCGCTACCGCTACGGCCGCGTCACCGTCATCAATTGGCCGATCTCGCGCCTCATCCTCAGCTACTCGGCCAACATCTACGCGCGCTTCGTCACCGGACTTCAGCTGTATGATTCGACCGGCGGATTCAAGTGCTTTCGACGGAAAGTGCTTGAAGGGATCGATCTAACAGCCGTGAAGTCAAATGGTTACGCGTTTCAGATCGAGATGAGCTTTCGCGCCTGGAAGAAGGGATTCACGCTCGTGGAAATGCCCATCGTTTTCGCCGACCGCTCGGAAGGGCAGAGCAAGATGTCCGGCCGCATCGTGCGCGAAGCGGTCTGGATGGTATGGCGGCTCCGCTGGTGGTCGATCACCGGAAAGGTCTGAATGGCCATTCCCAATGGCCGTCCGTTCTACAAGATGACGGGATCTGGCAACGATTTCGTCTTTGTCATCGCCATCACCGAGCCAGCCGGCGCGCTCGAGCGGCCCGATGCCATTCGGTTGGTGTGCGCCCGCGGTACGGGCGTCGGGGCCGACGGCATCGTCTTTCTCGAACCGCCCTTGGAGAAGCGCGGTGGCGCGAGCTTTCGCATGCGTTACCTCAACAGCGACGGCTCGGTCGCCGCAATGTGCGGGAACGCGGCACTCTGCGCCGCGCGGCTGGCGGCGGAGCTGGGGCTCGCGCCGCCGTCGGATTTCGTCTTCGAGACCGAATCGGGATCAGTCACGGCGAGGATGCGGGACGGTCTCCCGGAGATCGATCTCGCGCAGGTATGGGATGTCCGGCCAGACGCCGGCATTCCGAGCGTCGACGGCGAGCTACGCATTGGCTTCGCGCTCGTCGGTGTGCCGCATCTCGTCGTGCTGTGCGACGATCTGGAACAGATCCCGGTCGTCGAGCGGGGCCGGGCGCTCCGGCGAGATCCATCGTTGCCGCAGGGCGCCAACGTCAACTTCGTCGCGCCGCGCGGCAGCGGATTCGCCATGCGCACCTACGAGCGTGGCGTCGAGGGCGAGACGCTGGCGTGCGGAACCGGTGCGGTCGCCGCGGGCATCATGGTCAACGAATGGGCCGGCTCGACGAGCTCAGTCGAGCTCGAGACTCGCTCCAGCCGGACGCTTAGCGTTACAGCCGGCCGTCTCGACGGCCACCGCTGGACGCCTTCGCTACGAGGGGAAGGCCGCCTCGTCTTCAGCGGTCACCTTGGCGAGCTTGGCGTCGCTCTCTAACGGCAAGCGGTTGACAGCTAAGATGTTGAGCGGGAGGCGCTGCCTAGACTTAGACCCGTTGTCCACAATTCTCCACGTGTGTGAGTTTACATAACGTCTCTTATACGTACTAAAGGAGAGCCGTCACTGTCACCCACAGCAGCACCGTTCCGCGCGGCTACGCTCGACACCCGACCCCGGAGCCGACATCTTTCGAAGATGTCACGCGTCCATCCTTAACATCTCCGTCGCCCGTCCGTCAAATAGCCGACAGATACATAATAGTACGCCTTCACTCTTCGCCGATCGGAGACGCGAACATGCGCATGACCGTCAGAGTCGCCACGATCTTTACCGCCGCACTTCTCGTCTCGTCTACCGCGGCCGTCGCGGGCGCGCAAACCGCGACACGCGGACCAGGAACTCGGGAACATGCGGCCGCCCACGGCGCCGAGCGGCGCGAGCGACTGCGCGAGCGCTTCGAGCACGGGACGCCCGAGCAGAAATCGTGGCTCAAAGCCTACGCGACCGAGCGCCGGCAGCTGCACGCAGACGTCAAGGCCGGCAAAATCGACCGGAAGACCGCAGCCGCGCAGCTCAAGGCGTGGCGCACGACGAACAAGCCGCCCAAGAGCGGCGCGGAGTAGATGATCGGCCGCGGGTCGCGTTCCACACCAAGCCACACGTCCAGTACCGCCGCGATCCTACTCGCGGCGGTACTGTTGTTGGGTACCGCGCCACGGCTCGCAGCTCAAAACGCAAGCGATTCCGTCGCTGCCAAGACAGAACCGGCGTTGCGTCATACGCTGACTATCGGAACGCTCTTCCGCGCATTCAACATCGGCGACACCGCCGTGAGCGAACGCAACGGCATCGTCTCGTACGATATGACCGGTCCGCGCTTTCGCCTTCGTCTCGATGGCACCGGGCTCCGATACGTCGCCCCCGGCTCGACGATCAATGGATCGACACCGATTGCGGGGCGCCTCGATTTTGTGCTGCGACCGGGCGACACGCTCACATTCGTCGGACAGACTGGTAGCAATCCGGCGCAACTGGACTCAGCACAAGCGGCGGCCATCGGCCACGCGGGAAGCTCGGCGATCGATCTCGAGTCCTTCGCGTTTGGCGCGCCCGCGATGTTCGGCGGCCGCGGCGCCTTCGCCTTTCCCGTCGGCGACTTGGTGCTCTCGCTTCGCGGGGGCATCGAAGCGGAGCCTCGGCCGTCCGCGCGCGAGCCGGTCTATTGGCAAGGCACGACGATGCTCGGTGGCGTGACGCTCGCCGGCGACGCCGGCCCGGCGCGCCTCGCCGCTCGCGTCGACGTGCGGCGAAGCTTCGCCGACTCGCTCGGCGGGAAGAACCTCTTCCCCGGCGGCGGATCCGTCACGACGCACGCCTCCCTTGACTCGCCGCTCTCCAATCCGTTCGATGACCTTGGCGAAGATTTGGACCTGCGCCTGAGCGCATTCTACTCCTCACCGTTCGGCGATACGCGCAACGATCAGCCGAATCGACTCATCCCACTCGGCAACACGCTAGGCACGTTCGCGTCGCTCGCGGTGCCGGTGAGCGACTGGATCCTTTCACCGTCCATCCAGTACATTCGCGAGACGAGCTCTGCCGACGCCGTCGTTGGCGCGATTTATCAGCGGAGCTCGGCGGCCGGGTGGAGCGCGAGCTTCGGCCTCGACGCGCTGATCCCGCTCACGAGCGTTTTCGACCTCGCCCCGCAGGTGGGTTACGTGACGGGAAACGTCGAGGCGAGCTTCGGCCAGTCGGTCGTCCGTCGGCGCGGACGTCCGATCGGGAGAACGAGCGCGTTCTCGCACGGCGTGCGCGGATGGTGGGCCGGCCTCGACCTCACCGCGTCGTTCTGACCACTCGGGCGTCGACGACGCTCAGCTGCGCGCGGCTGGCTTCGCTTCCAGCTCACCCAATCGAACGCGTGCCTCGGCCGCCATCGGCCCGGCGGGATCGGACGCGAGCTGGGTCCAGATCTTCACGGCCTCCGCCTTGTTGTTCGCGCTGACGAGCGCACGTGCCGCATTGGCGAGATAGCTCGCCTTGTCGGTCGGATACGGCGTGCGATCGGACGCCTTGCGATAGTGTTCGGCGGCTTCCGGAAACTTTCCCTGCTGCTCGAAGCCGATCGCCGTGAGACTCTCGATTGCCGCGTCGCGGAATGCATCCCCGCGGTCGATCTTTGCCAGTTGCGCGATGCCGTCGGCGTATTTGCCGCCATCGTACATCAGCTGCACGAGTAGCAGCGCAGCCTGGTCAGCGGCCGGCGTGCCCGTGAATCGATTCACGACGCGCTGGAGATCGCTCAATGCGAGCGCCTGATTGCCCGACGAGAACGCCTGCTGCGCTTCCGCCAGCGCGCGCTCGGCGTTGTTCGCGCGCGACTGTCTCGTCTGCCCGTAGAAAAACGCACCGAGCGCGAGGACGGCGACGACGGCGACGCCGATGCCGATCTCGCGGGTATGGAGCGTCGCCCACTCCATGAATGATTCGGTGCGCTCCTCGAGATCGGGGCGCCCTGCGGATCCGGTGCGTGTCATGATATTTCCATTGAGGTGACGCCCACGCGCCTGGAGCCGCGCGCTTGCCACATACCCCTGGGGCGACTCGAACGCCCGGCCAACGGTTTAGGAAACCGCTGCTCTATCC
>JBDUCS010000219.1:0-7017 GCA_040003335.1 Gemmatimonadaceae bacterium
CGTCACCGGGCTGCAGCGCGCGCGGGTCACCGCGCTCGCCGCCGAAAAGCGGCTCAACGAGCCGGTGGTGCACAACAACATCGCCGACCTGAAGGACGTCATCCCCAACCTGGTCTACCAGAAGGGCGCCTGGGTGCTGCATATGCTGCGGGATCAGGTGGGCACCGAGACCTTCTGGGCGGGGATTCGGGCATACTATCGCCAGCACCGCGACGGGAACGCGTCATCCGATGACCTGCGTCGCGCCATGGAGGAGGCCTCGGGTCAGGACCTGCGATGGTTCTTCGAGGAGTGGCTGCACCGCAATCGCTCCCCCGCACTCACCGGCACCTGGAGCTACGATGCGCCAGCGAAGCAGGTCGTGATCGAGCTGACGCAAATGCAGACGGGGTCACCCTACCGCTTCCCACTGGACGTGAGCGTGGTGCCCGACAGCGCCGGCGCCCGGCCAAAGATCATCAGGGTCGAAATGACCGCGGCAAAACAGCGATTCGCGATCCCGGTCACGAGCGCGCCCAAGGACGTAGTGCTCGATCCCAACACTTGGCTGTTGATGGATCCGCCGCAGGTGGTGAGGCGGTAGCGCGGACGAAGGGGACAGCAGCGGGCATGGCGTCGGGTCGGCGCAACTCCTCATGACCCCGACTCACCGTCCCGTCTCGCCGGATTTCACCTCTTTGTTGGCTTGAGGCCGATGTCGATCACCGGGTTGCCGAGCAGCTGCATCTGCGGCCGGACGCCGAGGCCGGGTTCCGTCGATGCCGACATCCGGCCGTTCCGGCGCTGCGGCGCACCGTCGGCGAACGCAACTGTCACATACGAGTTGAAGTCGGTCGAGGAGAACAGAAAGCGCTCGGGCGTGCTGTGCGCGAGATGCGAGATCGCCGCGGTGATGATGTCGCCGCCCCACGTGTCCTCGATCGTCATCGCGATTCCGAGCGACACGCAGAGGTCGCGGATCTGTCGGGCGCGGGTGAGACCGCCGACCTTGGAAATCTTGAGATTGATGACGTCCATCGCGTGATCTGCGACGCCGCGCACTACCATGTCGATTCCGTCCACCACTTCGTCGAGCACGAAGGGTCGGTTGGTGTGCCGTCGGACGGCGAGGCACTGCTCGTATGTCATGCAGGGCTGTTCCAGATACACATCGACATCGCGCACCGCATCTGCGATGCGGACGGCTTCGTGCTGGGTCCATCCGGTGTTCGCGTCGGCGACCAGCACATCACCGGTGGACAGTTCCGCTGCCGCGGCCTTGATGCGCGCAATATCGGTATCAGGGTCGCCGCCCACCTTGAGCTGGAACTTGTGATAGCCCTCCTTGCGATACGCACCGATCTTCTTCGCCATCTGCGCCGGTGATTCCTGCGAGATCGCACGGTAGAGCGCGAAGTCCGCGCCGACGTGTCCACCCATCAGCGTCGCGACAGGCAGCCCGCTCGCCTTGCCGAGCAGGTCCCAGCATGCCATGTCGATGGCGGATTTGACGTACGGATGACCGCGCATGGCGCGATCCATCAATTCATTGAGCTCATTGAGCGCCAGCGGGTCGGCGCCGAGGAGTTGAGGGGCGAGTTCGGCAATGCCCGCGCGTGCGCCGCGCGCGTACGCGGGCAGGTATGCGGGGCCAAGGGGGCATACCTCTCCCCATCCCGTGAGGCCGGAATCGGTCTCGACGGCAACCACGGTCGAATCGAATACAGCCACTGAGTTTCCACCCGACCACTTGTAGCTACCCTCGTGAAGCGGCAGGTCGATCTGGTATGCGCGAATGGCTAAGATCTTCATGCCGGGGCGTACTCCGTAGTTTTGCGGGAAGACATCCATAGCGAGGCGGCTGTGTAGAGCAGCACGACGACCACGACCCACTTGACGACCCCCAGTGGCAGTTCCTTCACGACGAACGCGGCGACGAACACGCCGGGCAGGCCGCCCACTGTGAGACCAAGTGCCACTCGGCGATTGAATCGGCCGGAGCGATAGAAGCGGATTGCCGCTGCCGGCAGGATGACGGCAGCCGACGCTGCCATGATCGGGAACACGGCTTTCGCGTTCATGCCGAGCATATATGTGACGGCCATTGTCGGGGCATAGTTGCCGATGCCGAGGCTGGTGAGCGAGCCGATGAGGACGCTCGCGAGGACCGCGATGATGAGCGCGATGCCGGAGAGCCCGATGGTGCCGGTGCCGAGTGACAGGTCCGCCACCATGCGCATGGTCATGAAGCCCGCTGTGATCAGGAGCGCGATCGCCATGGCGCGCTGAATCAGCTGGCGCGGCCAATGCACAACCACCCCCGACCCGACCCACGCCCCCAGCCCGCCTGCGATGACCATGCTGGCGATGGTCGGGAAGTCGATCAGCCCGCCGAGCAGGATAATGTAGATGATCGCCTCGGACATGGTCGGAATTGCGTGCCCGACGTTGAGGGTGCCGGGAATTTCATCGTCGTCCACCACGCGTCCCAGTACCAGGGCGACGGTGGTTACGGCGAAGGAGCCGATGCCGAGCGTGTCGAGGAAGTCGGTAACGAAGCCGAGCCCGAGGAGGGCCGGCATGGGGGTACGGCGAGGGGTGGCCGTCGGGTTGTCAGGCAAGGGCATCGCGAGTCAGGAGCCGGGGTTTTGGAGGACGGGACGAACGGGCGCGAATATATATGTCAAGGTTACTCAGCTACTTCGCGAGCGCGTTCGCTTCTGCCTCGCGTCCCGTCATGCGGTACAACGTCGCGAGCCGGTCCCGCGCCTCGAGCACTCGGATGTGATGCGGCTCCAGCGTGCGCAGCAATCCAGCATACGAGTCCAGCAGCAACGGCTCGGCGTCGCCGACGCGCCTGCGGCGCGCGATCACCTCACCCAACAGGCTTCGCGTTACGTGCACGGCCCAGTGGTCGGCGCCGAGCGCGGCCGCGCGCATGGCCACGGCCTCGCGAAGGATACGCTCACCGCCGGCGAGATCGCCTCCGGCGGCGGTGCACTGCCCGAGCTGGGTATACGCCACGCCCAGCGTGGGATCGCTCTCGTGGAGCACCCGTCCTCGTAGCGCAACCATCCCGCGCACGAGCGGCATCGCCTCCGCGCATCTGCCGCCATCGACGAGCGCGGCCGTGACCGTCCGCTCCGCCCCCAACGTCGCCGGATTGTCTGGGCCGAGGGCGTGCAGATTGAGATCGTACGCGCGTCGCGCCTGCACGAGCGCATCGTCGAACTTGCGCTGATAGACGAGATTCCCGGCGAGCGGCTGCAGCGCCGCGGCGACCTGTAAGTCGTTCGGTCCGCGCGAGTGCTCGAACAGGCGCACAGCCTCGCGGTGGAGCGGCTCCGCCTCCACAAAGCGACCGAGCTGCGACAGCGCGGTGGCGTGATTTCCAACCGCGATCGCGCGCGCCTGCTCGTCGCGCGGCTTCCATCGCGCGATCCCACCGGCCACGGCACCATACAGTGACTCTGCCTGCGCCAACCGTCCCTGCGACATCTCCGCTTCCGCGATGTTCGCCAGCGCCTCGAACACCACCACCGAATCGCGATCGGGCAGCGCGCCAAGCATGGCGAGCGACACGCGGTACAGCGATTCGGCGCGCGCGGGCTTGCCGATCTCGTTCTCGATCTGCGCCAGGTCGTAGATGATGTCCGCCGCGTCGCGAGTCACGCGGCCGCCGTCGAGCCGCTGGCGCGTGCGGTACGCGTCCTCGAGCAGTGGGCGCGCGCGGTCGTAGAGATACATGCGCGTCAGCGTCTCGCCGAGCGTCAGCTTGATCGCGGCCTGGAGGTCGGGCTGGTCGGTGAAGGAAGAATCAATGCCGGGAATCGCCGCGTCGATCGCCTGCACGACCGTGACGTTGACGCCCTTTCGCTGTGGACGCGCGGCCGCGAACACTTGCTGAAAGAATTGCGTGACCGCGTGGGTGCGCAGCGCTTCGCGAAGCGCGCGATCGCGCTCGGCCCGTGCGGCGCGCGCCTGGATCACGCTCACGACGGTGCCCCCCATCAGCGCCACGACGGCGAGCGCGGCGGCGGCGGTCGCGAATCGATTCCGCCGGGTGAACTTTCGCAGGCGATAGCGCAGCGTATCGGGCTGCGCCAGTACGGGCCGGCCCGCGAGGTAACGCCCGATGTCCTCGCTCAGTTGCTGCGCGGAGTGATAGCGGCGATCAGGCTCGGGGCGCAGCGCCATCAGCACGATGCTGTCGAGCTCGCCATCCAGCGCGCGTCGCAAGCGGCGCGCATCGCCGGCGTCCGAGGTGACCGCGGCGGCGTCGGTCACCACCCGGCTCGGCGCCGGCGGCTCCGCGTCCGCGCTCCGGGCGGGGAAGAATCCATCGCCCGCGTCGAAGGGACGACGGCCGGCGAGCAGCTCGAACAAGACGACGCCGAGCGAGTAGATGTCGCTCGCGGTGGAGACGTGACCCCCGGCGAGCTGCTCGGGGCTCGCGTAGGCCTCCGTCATCGGCGCGAGGCCGGTGCGGGTGTGGCTCGCGGCGGCGCCATCGATGGGCTGCATCATCTTGGCGATGCCAAAGTCGAGCAGCTTCACCGTGCCATCGGAGGTGACGAAGATGTTGCCCGGCTTGAGATCGCGATGCACCACGAGCTGCTCGTGCGCGTACTGCACCGCATCGCAGACCTGCCGCATGAGCTGGAGCCGGTCTCGCACCGGCACGCGCCGCGACGCGCAATACCGGCTGATTGGCTCCCCTTCGACATACTCCAGTATGAAGTACGGCTGGTTGAACTCGGTGACGCCGGCGTCGAGCAGCGCGGCGATGTTGTGGTGCTCGAGATGCGCGAGGATCTGCCGCTCCTGCCCGAAGCGACGCACGACCTCGCCGCTCACCAATCCGGGCAACATGGCCTTGAGGGCGACGCGCTTCTCGAACTGTGCGTCATCACGCCGCGCCTCGAACACCACTCCCATCCCGCCGCGCCCGATCTCACGCACGATGCGATAGGGGCCGACGCGCAGTCCGGCGGCGAGCATTCCGGGAGCGTCCTCCTCAGCGGCCACCGAATCGACCGGTAGCGCGGGCGCGCGCTCGAAGCGGTCGTTCACCGCGTCGCCCGCCCGCAGCAGCGCAGCGACTTCGGCGCGCACCTCGATATCATCCACCGCCATCAAGCGCGCGGCGCGCTCCCCGGCCGGCAGCTCAGCGATCTCGCCGAATAGCTCCTTCACCAACGGCCATCGTTCGGCGTCGATGGGCATCATCGCTCAGGCCTCGGGACTGAGCTCGCGCTGCAGCCATGCGCGCGCGAGTGCCCAATCGCGCTTCACGGTGATGGGCGACACGCCGAGTACTTCGGCGGTCTCCTCGACCGAGAAGCCGACGAAGTAGCGCAGCTCGACCACCTTCGCTTGTCGCGCGTCGAGGCGGGCGAGCGTCTCCAGCGCCTCGTCGACCGCGAGCACTTCTTCCGATGGTGCGTCGGCCGCGGCGGCAGATTCGGAGTCGAGCGTGACCGGCGGCGCGCTGCCGCGCTTGAAAGCCGAGCGGCGGCGCGCGTGATCCACGAGAATGCGCCGCATCGCCTGCGCGGCCATGCCGAAGAAGTGCGAGCGACCTTGCCACGAGATGCTGTGCAAGTCGACGAGTCGCAAGAACGCTTCGTGCACGAGCGCGGTGGGACCGAGCGTGTGCTCGTCGCGCTCGCGCCGGAGCTGCCTCGCCGCCACTCGCCGCAGCTCCTCGTACACGATGGGCATCAGACGCGCGTACGCATCCGATTCGCCGCTCGAGAGCTGCAGCAGAAGTCGCGTCACATCGGAGGGAGCCTCGGTCATCGGTCGGGAGTCCGTTCTAAGCGGTGCGAGCAAGATATTGTTAGGCCGGCGCCGCGTTGTCCACTAGTTCGAGATGGTCACACAGCTCTCGCGGAGAATGTGGGCGCTCACTGGCTGCCCGGTGCTCTCCTATCGCCGTTCGGAAATGCCAGGACTGCTGCCACGCTCGGCTTATGAGTGATCTCGCCGGCGTCTTGCAGGAACCTTGTGATGCGACTACGCTAGCCCCGCGTCGGACACTGGAGAGAGTTGCGGCGCGCACCGCCCGCTTTCGCAACGCCGTTCACTCCTGCCTAGAGATGGAAGATGCCGATCGAGTCCGTGGTGGAGCACCAGCGCGTCTGGTTCGAGGGCCTCAATCGCGGCGACGTCTCGGCGGCGGACGCCGCCTTCGCGCCCGACTGTATCGTTCACATTACCGGCATCGCGGAGCCGCTGCGCGGCGTCGGTCCATGGAAAGAAGTAGTGACCGGGTTGCTGCGCGCCTTCCCCGATCTCCACTTCACCGTCGAAGATCAGCTGGTCCAAGGCGACCGCGTGGCAATTCGGTGGCGCGCCACCGGGACGCATACGGGACCGCTCGGCGCCGCGCCGCCCACGGGCAAGTCGGTCGCGCTCGACGGCCTCATCGTGGACCGAGTGGCGGACGGCAGGGTGCAGGAGCGCTGGGAGCAGTGGGACCAGTCCCTGATGCTCCAGCAACTCGGCTTCGCTTGATCGCGGGAGTCTGCCTGCGACCGCCCGCGGGCCAGCGGGCCGCCTGACGAGTCTTTGAAGCTGACCGGCAAGCTTCGGAAGCGCGGCTTCGCCGCGCCTTGCTTGAATTCGCCGACAGCTTAACTCGAGCGTTAGATTGCCCCGCAAATGAGCTGCCACATCTAGCATCCGCAGCGATGACTCTCGACCCGAACAATCACGTCGTCGCGCTCTGTGCGGCCGGCATGGCGATCGAAGGTACGCCTCTCGAGGCGCTCGCCCTATTTGACCAAGCGTGGGCGGCGCGCACGGATGACTATGAGGCGTGCATCGCCGCGCACTTCGTCGCTCGTCACCAAGTGACACCGGACGAGACGCTCCGTTGGAACATTCTCGCTGTGCGTCACGCCGAAACTGTCGTCGATGACCGCGCGGCCGAGTTCATGGCGTCGCTGTATCTGAATCTCGGCGATGCCCACGCTGCGGCCGGAAACCAGCCAGCCGCCAAGGCCGCGATCGAGACCGCGAGAAATCACCTTG